>JBDLSU010000213.1:0-7279 GCA_039799405.1 Pseudomonadota bacterium
TATGCGAAGCGGCGCACAGCTTGCCACTGACCCAGCGCTATTTTTTGTTTTGATCCAAAACCACACTCATGAAATCAGGAACCATCATGTTGACCCTGCATACCAAACTCGACCCCGACCAATTTCGCCCGCACCCGGTCAGCGCTACCTTGCTGCTGGTATGGGAACAACGCGAAAAAAGCCGTCTGCGCGCTACCCTTGACAATGGCGAGCCAGTGGCGGTATTCACCCAGCGTGGCAGCGTGCTACGCGGCGGTGATTTGATGCAGGGTGATGATGGCCGCGTGGTACGCATCATCGCCGCCTGCGAGCCAACCTACCGGGTGCAATGCGCCAACGCCCAGGCGCTGCTGCGCTGCGCTTTTCACTTGGGCAACCGCCATACCCAGGCCCAGGTGGGCGATGGTTTTTTGCGCATCCGGCAAGATCCGGTATTGCGTGACATGTTGCAAGGGCTGGGCGCGCAAGTGCTGAGTGAAATGGCCCCGTTTGAGCCGGAAGCTGGCGCGTATGGCGGCGGCCACCATCACCACGACCCGCTGGCCCCGGTGCCGCTGCGGCAAAAAATCCATCGGCCATCGGACGTGGCGAATCCGGTTAGCGCGGCTAATTGAGATTGCAACTGAGATAGCAACTGAGATAACAACTGAGATGCAAACAGCGATGCCAACCTTTGCCAGCAGCACCCTGCTGCAACTGCTGCAACTGGCCAGCCCTTCACTGCCGATTGGCGCGTATTGCTATTCGCAAGGGCTGGAAAGTGCCATCGACCAAGGCCTGGTACACGACGAAGCCAGCGCGCATGACTGGATCAGCGGCTATTTGCAACAGGTGATGGTGTTTTTTGAAGCGCCAATTCTGTGGCGTTTGTTACAGGCCTTCGCCCAAGGCGATGCCGCAGCGGTTTGCAATTGGACTGACACCTTTCTGGCGGCACGCGACAGCAGCGAAAGCCGTGCCGAAACCGTGCAAATGGGTTATTCGCTGACCAAGCTGATCATTGACCTGCGCCTGCCGGACGCCAGGCTGCTGGCGATCTTGCACAGCCTGCCGGAAACGCCGCTGCCCACCGCACTGGCCTGTGCCAGCGTCGCGCTCAAGCTGCCGCATCAGGCTACTCTGTTGGCGATGCTGTTTTCCTGGGCTGAAAACCAGGTGCTGGCCTGCGTTAAAACCGTGCCACTGGGGCAAGTGGCCGGGCAACGCCTGTTGTTTTCGCTGCATGCGGCAATTGAACAAGCCGCCCTTGTCGCGCAAACCCTGGGTGATGAAGAATTAAACAACTGGAACCCGGCATTATCACTGCTGGCGATGCAGCATGAAGTGCAATATAGTCGCATCTACCGTTCATAGGTGCAGATATTGAAAGCTGATATCGAAATTTGATCCTGACAATCCGATCCTGACCTTTACTTGAAACCGACACCATCATGACTGACACCCTCTCCTCCACCAAAGACCCGCTGCGCGTCGGCATCGGTGGCCCGGTTGGCTCCGGCAAAACGGCATTGTGCGAAATGCTGTGCAAAGCCATGCGCGACCATTACGACATGGCCGTCATCACCAATGACATTTACACCAAGGAAGACATGGAAATCCTGCTGCGCGCCGACGCCCTGCCCGCAGAACGGCTGATGGGGGTGGAAACCGGCGGCTGCCCGCATACTGCGATCCGCGAAGATGCCTCAATCAATCTGGAAGCCATCGCCCGCATGAGCCGTGATTTTCCCGATCTGGATTTGATTTTGATCGAATCCGGCGGCGACAATCTGGCCGCCACCTTCAGCCCGGAACTATCGGATTTAACTTTGTATGTGATTGATGTGGCTGGCGGTGAAAAAATTCCACGCAAGGGCGGCCCGGGCATTACCCGTTCTGACCTGTTGATCATCAATAAAACCGATCTGGCCCCGTATGTGGGGGCCAACCTGGACGTGATGGCGAGTGACGCCAAAAAGCAGCGCGGTAGCAAACCGTTTGTGATGACCAATTTGCGTACCGGTGCCGGTTTGCAGGAAGTAATGGCGTTTATTTGCGAACAAGGCTTGTTGCGCCCAAAAACAGCGCTGCAAATGACACTCCAAACGCCATTGCCCAATTAAAAAGAAATGGCCCCGAACCGGGGCCAAACTTGCATACCTGCAATAGAGAAAAACACGTCAACAACCAAATTCGGAATATTGATTAACAAGGCCCTGTTTTTACCTCACGCTGGTTCCAGGTCGAAGATCGGGTATACGGTACGCCATTCGGATCTACACCATAAGCATAAACAATCGTGCCGCCATTTTTGCATTGGGTATCATCCAGACGGCTCCAGACAAACGTGCCGTTATAGTAAAAAAGCTCCTCCATCCACATGCCTGCCGTCGGCGGACGTGCCACCGCGCTTTGCATACTTGCCATTGCAGAAAACAGTGCCACTACACCCAACCCGGCCAAACTCAATTTTTTCGACAATTTCATCAATATCTCCCCGTTATTTTTCCGCCATCGCGTCACCATGACCGACACCGCACAGCCATTGTAGTCAAGGCTGGCTGGCAGCAATAGTCACCGCACATCACAACAAGGGGGGAAAATTTCACGAATGCCGGATCAGGCCGGGATGCCACCACATCGGCCTGCCTGATGATCTAGGCCAGATAACGCACGGCATGGGCCTCGGTCGGCAAGGGTACTTCCCATTTGAATAACATCTTGCTGATACCGGCATTGCTCAAACTGGTATCGCGGCGCTGGTTGCGCTGGAAAATGGTGGCTTCCGGCGCTTCCAGATACACCAGTTCCACCGCAGCATCGTAGGCATACAACAAATCCAGCGTTTTCTGGCGCATCTGGCGCGACAAATGAGTGGCGTTCCAGACAAACGGCGCTTTTTTGCGCAGCAGTGCCTTGGCATCATCCACCGCCTTGTGCGCCACCGCGTTTTCATTCGTGTTGTGTTTCAAACCAAGTTCGGCACGCGCATCATCGAATGAAATCACGGGCAAACCGGGGTAATGTTTGGCTACCCAGGTATTTTTGCCAGAAGCGGGCAAGCCCGCCATCACCAGCACTTTGGAACCCGGATTTTGATGAAACGGGTAGTCCGGTGCGATTTCGGCACCGCGACAATACATCAGCCGGGTATGGGCATCGGCAAAGGCTTTGGGCTGACCGTAACAGCCTTCTTCGCGCGCCATTTCGCGAAACAGTTCGATATCGACCAGGCAGTTATCTTTGCCGACGTAATGGCGGCCGCGCATGTCGGCCTCCGCTACTGCACACAGCAGGCGCAAATCCAGCTCGTGCGACAATTTTCGGATGAGAAATTGCGCGCTCTGGCCGTTTTTGTTACCAGCCAGCGCAAAAAACGGCAGTTGATGCACGCTGATAATGCGACAAATTACTTCACGCACAGCAAATGGCACGCCTGCGCGCCACAGTGCAATGCGCGCATCGATCGCGCCACGGCGCGAGTGACCGGGCTGGCCGATTTTGCCTGTGGCATCGTCAATCACGGTGGTATCGGGTTTGGCGATATCGTGCAATAGCGCAGCATAAAACAGCACAAAACGCTCATCCTCGCTGGCCGTGGCATAGTCGCTGCTGGCAAGCAAGGCTTCCAGCACCATGCAAGTGTGAGTCCAGACATTGCCTTCGGCATGATAAAACGGGTCTTGCGGGGTCTGGGCCAATGCTGACAAGGCCGGGAAACACTGCAGCAGGCGTGGCAAATCGGCCTGGGCAGCGCTTGGGGGAACCAGACTGCGCAACAGCGCATAGCCGGGTGATGGGGTATTCATGATGATTCCTTCAAAAATAAGTTTGACCTTGGCCTGAGCCTGGTATGGTTCGGTTGCTTGGTTTATCCCTCACCAGGCTGGAATTTCCAGCCTGGGCACGCCAAGATCCAACCAGGTGTGGGTAAGCTGCGGCGCGAAAATATCAACGCCGTCAAACAATTGATTCGGTATATACGGCTGGGTCGAGTGGTGCTGGCCCGCATCGAGTATGGTTTGCACAAAATCGCGCCGTACCCATTTGTAGCGTTCTACCACCCGGCCGCCCTGCTCCACTTTGATATACAAGCCTTCCATGTGGTCGGACTTGTCAACCATGGCCCAGGCTTTGCTCAGGTCAAAACCTTCACGTTGCACCACCGACTCAAAGCGGGTGCGCCAATTCCGGGTTTTGGCGTAAGAAGGCCCGATCAGCACCAGCAAATCACGCAAATGGCGGGGTGCTGGCCCGGCATACAGCACCGGCACCGACAACACGGGCGCGCTACCGAGCAAAGCCATGCGCGCAGCGGTAGACAGAAAATGCCCCTGGCGACGGTCGTAAATATCAAATTCGTGAAACAGATGCGGCAAGCAATCGTAAAAAACCGAATGCTTTTTGTGCATGAACTCGCCATACAGTATGTAGCGCTCTTGCAGGCGCTCAAGCAGCACGGCTTCTTGCGCCACGGCCCAGCGTTTGAACAGGTTGAACTGGCGTTCACGCCCGCCACCCGCCAGGTAGTGACCACGCGATTGCAGCAGCAATTCGCCGCCGTCAGAAAAACTCAGGCCACAATTGGCTCCATCGAGTTTTTCTTCGACCACGATGGTGCGACCGTGCAGGTGGCGGTAGGCGACATGTTGATCGCCTTCATCACCCGCTTGCAGAGGCGAGCCTTCCAGATGCGGGGTGCGTGGGTATTTCAGTAAAGTTGGATTTGCAGATGTCATGATAAAGCTCCAAAAAAGATTCAAGGAGCTGACAACACCAGTCAACACGCGTCACCTTTCAGCATGAAAGGCCAGGCGATGTGAACAATCAAGTGATTGCGGGTCGAATTGTGTCGAGGGGTATCGAAAAAACGCGTGCGGCCAATAGCGCCTGAACCGTCTGGTTCAAGCCGGTTTTGGCATCCTTGATGTCATCAGCAAGTAGGTTGGCTGGATACAGGCACGTCGTTCTCGATTACAAAAAAGGGAGTTCAAAAAAAAGGGGAAAAAACCGTGGGCACGGCTGCGTGCAGCGGGAAAAACAAGGCGGTCTGCACCGGGGCGCAATTGTAGCGTATTAAAAAACTTTTTAACAGTTATTTTTCGGCCCCGATGGTATGACTTTACATACCAATCAACCTGCTTCAGATTTGATTATGCGGCAGGCGGTGAAAAATGCGCATGCTGCAATTTCCAGCCATTGGCGCTTTTTTGCCAAACCATGGTCATGCAAAAGCGGGTTTTGATCGGCGCGGCACCGGGTGGGGTAATGGTGCCTACGCGGTAACCTGTGGCAATGGCAACGTCGCCCAGCAGCTTGACATCGAGTTCGGCCACGGTCAGATCGAGCTTGACGCCGGATTTGCCGATCTGGCGAAATACCTCGGTGGTCATCTGGCTACGCTTGCCTTCGGTGGTAAATTCGCTGAAACCGCCTGCATTAAAAAAGGCCGCCATGCCTTCCGGGTCATTGGCGTTGAGGCGTTCATACAGTTTGAGGGTGGCACTTTTTACGTCAAGCGCGTCATCGGCACGGGCTACCGGGCTCAGACCCAGCGTCAACATCAAAGCCAGTGCAAAAATTCGGGTTAATCGGTTCATTCAAACTCCTCGGTTATTTCGCTTGTTTATCTCATTCACAGGGTTGTGCGCCTGACAAGCAGGCGCGGCCAGAGTATACACGAATTGCCTCACAATATTGCCGCTATGCATGGGCTGTTTGAAGTGAATTCGTCAACAAAATCGGTACTTTTGGCAAATTTTCTCCAAAATAGGGCTTAATTAGCTTACAATCCCCCCTTTCTCCCGCTCCCGGTGCGTGCCTCGCCATGGCGATTGGCATGCCAGCTCTTCAGGAAATCAACATGAGTCAACCCAGCAGCGACCAGCGCAGCGCCGAACAAATTCGCGAGCATTATGAGGTCGAGAAAGAATTGGCCGCCAAGTTGCGCAATGCCAGCAAAGCCGAGCGCCGTCATTTGTATTCGGCCTTGTACAACGAGTTATTCCAGCGCATTCCGCACCACACCCAACTGACGCGCAAAGTATCAATTAATGACACGCAGCAGGCAGTGGCCGGGCAAATCCGCTTTTTGCGCCGCTTTTTGAACAGCAATATCACTTTTCTGGAAGTTGGCCCCGGCGATTGCGCCTTGTCGTTTGAAGCCTGCAAGATGGTGAAAAAAGTGTATGCGGTGGATGTGTCGTCAGAAATTACCAAGTCCAGCCAGACCCCGGCCAATTTTGCATTGATTTTGTCCGATGGCTGCAATGTGGCGGTGGCGGAAAACAGTGTGGATGTGGCTTACAGCAATCAGTTGATGGAACATTTGCATCCGGATGATGCGATGGAACAATTAAAGCATTTGTACAAGGCACTGGCCCCGGGCGGCGTGTATATCTGCAACACCCCCAACCGCCTGTCCGGCCCGCACGATGTATCGCGCAACTTCGATGAAATTGCCACCGGCTTTCATCTGAAGGAATACACCAATGCCGAATTGGCCAAACTGTTCAATCAGGTTGGTTTTTCCAAAGTGCAGGTGGACTTGGGGATCAAGGGCACTTACTTCCGCCTGCCGCCCTGGCCGTTTGCGCTGCTGGAAACGGTGTTTTCCTGGCTACCGTATGGCATGCGTGCTTACCTGGGTCGGCGCCAACCGATGCGGGCGTTTTTGGGGTTGCGGATTATTGGGGTGAAATAGTCGCCCGTCCCAAAAGAATGGCCGAAATAAAAACGCCCCGCTTGCTACGGGGCGTTTTTTATTCCAGCGACCAACCAGAATTACTTGGCCATCATCAAAGCAACCGTGGTATCCAACATACGGTTGGAGAAACCCCACTCGTTGTCATACCAGGACGATACTTTGACCAAACGACCGGATACTTTGGTCAGGGTGGCGTCGAAGTTGCTGGAAGCCGGGTTGCCGTTGAAATCGACCGAAACCAGTGGCTCGGTTTGATAAGTCAGAACACCTGCTTTTGAGCTTTCTGCAGCGGCTTTCATGATGGCGTTGACTTCTTCGACCGTGGTATCACGCTCGGCCACAAACGACAAATCCACCAGCGAGACATTGATGGTCGGAACGCGAATGGCGTAGCCGTCCAGCTTGCCATTCAGTTCCGGCAGCACCAGGCCCACCGCAGCGGCGGCACCGGTTTTGGTCGGGATCATGCTTTGGGTGGCAGAACGGGCGCGGCGCATGTCTTCGTGCATCACGTCGGTCAACACCTGGTCATTGGTGTAGGCGTGAACGGTAGTCATCAGGCCGTTGGCCAGGCCGATGGTGTCGTTCAGCGGC
>JBDLSU010000214.1:0-2794 GCA_039799405.1 Pseudomonadota bacterium
CAACACCCCGATCTGATCGCCTTGCGCTACCAGAACCAGCAGCTCAGCTATCTTGCACTCAACCAGCGCGCCAATGCACTGGCCCATTGCTTGCGGCAACATGGTTGCCAGGCAGAACGGCTGGTCGGCCTGTGTCTGCCGCGTTCAATCGACGCCGTGGTCGCCCTGTTGGCAATATTCAAGACAGGTGCCGCCTATCTGCCGCTCGACCCCGGCTACCCGCCCCAACGCTTGCACTATATGCTGGCCGATGCCCGGCCGCATTTGATTGTGACGGATAGCAGCAATCAAACCAGTGCGCTGCACCCGGGGCTGGCGCAACTGTGCATGGATCAAATCGGTCCCGATCAACTTGCGCAGAGCGTCGATGCCAGTAGTAACTTGCCAGCCTGCCAGTTGCCGCAGCATCTGGCCTATGTGATTTATACCTCCGGCTCCACCGGCCAACCCAAAGGCACCCAGTTATGCCATGGCGGCTTGCATAATTTAATCCTGGCCCAGCAGCAGGCGTTTGCACTTGCGCCCGGTGCGCGGGTGTTGCAATTTGCTTCGCTCAATTTTGATGCTTCGGTATGGGAAATCGTGATGGCGCTGGCCAGTGGTGCCACCTTGTGTCTGGCTGACAGCGATCAATTATTGCCCGCCGCCGCCCTGCAAGCCACCATCGCGCAGCATGCCATTACCCATCTGACCCTGCCACCGGTAGTGCTGGCGATGCTGGAACCGGCCGCGCTGGCTACGGTACAAACCCTGATCGTGGCGGGCGAAGCTTGTCCGCCCCTGCTGGCCGCGCAGTGGGCGCAGGGGCGCCGCTTTTTCAATGCCTATGGCCCGACCGAAAGCACGGTGTGTGCTTCACTATTGGATTGCGCCGCCTTGTCAATCCACAAGCTGCCGTCACAGCTTGCCATCGGCCAGGCCATTCATGGCATCAGTTTGCAGGTGCTGGATGACAATTTGCACCCTGTGCCAGCCGGGCAAATCGGCCAGTTGGCAATCGGCGGGGTTGGTCTGGCGCGCGGCTATCTGGGGCGAGCGGCTTTGACCGCTGAAAAATTCATTCCTGATCCTGCCCCCGGCCAGCCTGGTGCGCGGCTGTATTTGAGCGGTGATCTGGCAAGCTGGCAGGCCGATGGCAATCTGGCGTTTCACGGCCGGATTGACCAGCAAATCAAATTGCGCGGCATGCGCATCGAACCCGGTGAAATTGAAGCAGCACTCTCTACCACGCCCTGGGTGCAGCAAGCTTGTGTGCTGGCGCACCCGGCCGGGCTGGATCAACCATCCGGCGCAGGGCAGGGCGCGGCGCAGCAACTGGTGGCCTGGGTGGTGGCCGATTATGCCCAATTTGGCGATACCCGAGCCCGGCAGCAGGACAATACCGCACACTGGGGCCAGGCCAGTGACGATATCTACCAGGGCGCAACTGCCACGGATGCGCAAACCAATTTCAGCGGCTGGTATAGCAGTTATGACCGCACTGAAATACCAGTCCACGACATGCAGGAATGGCTTGACCATACCGTCAGCCGCATCCGCGCCTTGTCAGCACGCCGGATTCTGGAAATTGGCTGCGGGGCCGGTTTGCTATTGCACCGGCTGGCACCAGCTTGTGAGCGCTACCACGGGGTCGATCTGTCACCGGTGGTGATTGCGCAATTGCAGGCAACATTGGCGGCGCAATCGGGACAGCATTTGCAAGCCGATTTGCATGCCAACCCGGAGGCCGGTGCCCGTCCCGCGTGCCATATCACGCTGGCTGCCGCTGCAGCAGATGCCGTGGCGCAGGGCTTGAGCGAAAGCTTTGATACCGTCATCATCAACTCGGTGGCGCAGTATTTTCCTTCGCTGGCCTACCTGGATCAGGTGTTGCAGGCGGCGCTGTCACTGTTGCATCCGACGGGCGGGCAGATTTTTATTGGCGACGTGCGCCATCTCGGCCTGCACCGGGTGTTTCATAGCGCACTGGCCCTGCATCAGGCCCAGCCGCCGACTGCCGTGGCGCAGATTCGCAGTACGGTGGCGCGCAGTATGGCCATGGAAACCGAATTATTGCTCGATCCGCGCTATTTTTTCTGCTTGCAACAGCAATATCCGCAGATCGTGCAGGTGCAAATCCTGCCCAAGGCGGGGCAGGCGCGTAATGAGCTGACCAAATTTCGCTACGATGTGGTGTTGACGCTGGCGCATTCCCGATCCGCCTCCGCGTGGCAAACAGCTCAACCCGGCCCGGCCTCGCAGTTACAACCGCACTGGCAGACCTGGCAAGCTGATATGAATCTGGCCTGGCTGGATGCCACGCTGGCGCAACCAGCGGACTATTTGGCACTACGCAATCTGCCAGACGAAAGAATTGCCGCCGAAAATGCGGCGTGCCATGCGCTTGGGCAAGCAGCGCCACAGCAAAGCGTCGAGCAACTGCTGGCCTGCCTGCCTGCCACCGCGCCAGCGCCAGGCCTGGCGCAACTGACGGCGCTGGGGCAGCGCCATGGCTATATCCTTGAATCCAGCGTGGCGGCAGGCGAGCAGGGCGGATTGCATCTGGTCTGGCACAAAACAGGCTTGCCCATCGATTGGCGCGCCGCCTACGATCAAGCCAGCAGCGCATTGGCAAATATTCCCTCCTTGTGGAAATTGCAACAGGCGATGCAACAGCACTTGCTGGCCCACTTGCAGCAAGTGCTGCCACAACATATGGTGCCCGCCCACATCGTGTTTTTGCCGCAGATGCCGATCAACGCCAATGGCAAGATAGACCGTCTGGCCTTACCCGCGCCCGACCTGGCGATCAAGC
>JBDLSU010000215.1:0-3416 GCA_039799405.1 Pseudomonadota bacterium
AACACGGCCAGCATTGCCTTCAGATTTTCCTTACGCGTTTCTGCATAATCCAGCACCACCAGACAATCCTTTTCAAGTTGGATAATCCGTTGCGCCAGGCCAACATCCGCGGTTACCCCCAAATCCCCCGACAAAAAACCCGCCTGCCAACCATCTGCAGCCAATTTATGGCACATCTCCAGTACCAAGCGGGTCTTCCCTACCCCACCCGCCCCAATCAGTAATCGTATCGCCACCGGAAACTCATTCAACTTGGCCCAATCGAGTTGCACCTGCAGAAATGGATCACGATTTGGATCAAATGGAATAATCGCTTCCTCGGCCCGCAGCAAAAGGCTTTCGCTCAATCCCGCCCCAGCACGCCATCGCGCTTTTGGCATGGACAAACCATCCAACCGTGAATCGGTGCGCAAAGGCGCAACAGGCAAAGCAGGCACCAAATCCGCTACTGGTTGGACTACAACCAAGTCATTTAACGGCACATCAGCATCAAGCTGCCAACCCAGAGCAGCAAGAAATTGCTGCACACATTCCGGCCAACCAAATCGTCCAAGTAAACTCTCACGCAGTTTCAATGCTTTATTTTTGAACCCCTGCTGATCCTTACCCACCTGAATAATGGCCTTTCTCAATCCAATCAAGTCTTCTTCCCGGAAAAACGGCTCAGCATGCGAACCATTAACCTGTATTGGCAAAATATAGGATGCAAACAAACCCGATTCAGTCTCCTTGATCAAATGGTACACACCACACTTATTACTCACAATCAGCGGCACACCCGCCGCAATCGCTTCCCACGCCACCAGACCGAAACCGTCATGCCAGGACGGCATCATTGCCACGCTGGAAAGGCGCAAATCATCAAACAAGGCATTGCGATCGGTAGTAAACGGTAGCGCACTCAATGGGTACACGCAGTGGGCATAGGTTTCGGCAAAGGCTTTGAGCGCATCTTCGGCGCTTTGGCTGTCAAGCTGTGCCCGCTTTTCAAAATCGACCCCGCGCAGGGTCAGCTTGGGTTGGTTTTGTGGCTGCAAGCAATCCGGCAAACCACTATCCTGCCCGGCCATATGTATCGCGCTACCGAATGCCGCCACGCCCAAATGCGCTTGCTTGATTTTTTTGGCGTCATCACTCAAGCGTCCGCTCAAAAACGCCTTGAAGCGATTCGGTGGTCGTAGCGATTCTTTGATATCAGCCAAACCGGGCACCAGCATGGTGACACTCTCGCCCAGGGAATCGCTCAAGGCGTCACGCAACAACGGCCCCACCGCCAGCCGGATATCGGCCGCTGCAAAAAGCTGCTTTTGTTGATCTTCTTTGGATTTGGCCAAGGCGCTGGTTTCGGCGAAGCCTTCGTAGAGTTCATAACTCATGTGGTGAATCAAGGCGGCACGCCCACCGCGCTTGTCGCGCGCTTGCAACGCCACTTCACCGGTAATGCGGTCATGCCCGAGCCATATGGTTTGCTGGATGTCGAACGGAGGAACTTCTGCACAGATTGCATCCCACGCGGTCGCCTCCAGCATCGGGCTAAAATCGCTGCCGGTTTCGTCCCCCAGCGAGATCAAATGAAACCCATCTGCCAAGGCACGTTTCTGCTCTTCCACAGTAGCCGACAGCACGACGCACACAGTGCGCGTATCGGCATAGGTGTAGGCAGCGAATGCACGAATCAGATCATAGTTAAAGCTATTGATGCCGCCAAACTTTGGCCCCCAACTGGTGCTGAAGGCGATCAAAGTTTTGGCTAATTTTGTGTTATGGAGCGTGGCGGGCATGTTGGCGTTTTGGGCTAAGGCGGCAAGTGGCGGATTCAGTCCATTCTACCCGAAACCGCACGGCAATTACCCGACAATTACCGCGGCGAGACTACCGCCGCACCCACACCCCAACCCGATCCCCCGGCTGGTTGGAAAACGCATACCAGTCATAGCGCCCGGCAATCGATTCATGCACCTGCTGCCACTTGTCGGAATAGCGCTCGCTATGCCCCCACACCACATAGCGCACATTATTTTGCGCCAGCCAACCCAGCGCATCGGGGGCGCTGCCTTTGTAGAATTCTTTGATCTGGGCATTCAAAATCCACACATCGGGCGCACCAGCGTGCCACAGGCTGACGTGATGCGGCCAGCCCAGCAACGTGGCTTGGCCGGAAAACAGCGAGAATACGGTTTGATTGGTGAAGGCGTCGCCCAGATGGTTTTCCAGCACCACGCCACGCGGCGCGTCTTTCAGGTAGTTGACGGCGGCACCGATGGCGCGTTCTTTGGTGAACCAGTAAGTGCCATCCATGCGCCCGGCGGAACCCTTGGGCACATGCTGCCAGTATTGGGCGGTGAACACCAGCGCATACAGCGGCGCGCACAATACCGCCAGGCTGGCCCAGCGTACCCATTTCCGGCTGCTGGCCAGCGCCAGCGCGCCTGCGGTGAGCAAGCCACCGCTCCACATCCAGCCCCACCACTTCATGGTGGTATTGGTGCGCTCAAATTTACCGCCACTGGGGTCATCGACGAAGGTAAATTCGCCCAGCAACAGCATCGCACCAAAGGCACCGACAAACAACAAGGCCAAGGGGCGCTGTTTTTTGTCGATCAGGCTCAGGCCAAACAGGGCCAGCAGCGGCCACATGAGGGCGAACAGGCGTAGCGGGTCGGTCAGGTCGATGGCGTTGGTGAAGCGGATCGGGGTATTGAGCGCATGGGTGGCAAAGCTGGTCAAAAACGGATAAATCAAAATCAAACCGGTCACGCCACCGGCCAGCAGTGCTTGCCATTCGATGCGGCGCTCCTGCCAAAAACACCAGCCGCACCATGCCAACAGCAGCACTACCTGCATCGGCAACACCCAGGTATTGGTCATCAGCATGGCCGGGCCGCACAGGGCCAGCAAAAACGGCACCACCGCACTGGTTGACGCTGGATATTTTGCGTTCAGGTTAGCTTGCCGCACTTGTTCGCGCCAGGCGATCAGCGCCAACATCAGAAACAACAGGAAAAAGCCACCCAACGGCGGGTGAAAATCCCCCAGAAAGAACTGGTAGCCGAAGTTTTCCATCGGCAGTTCGCGCACTTCATAATCCGCTGTCGGTTTGGCGGCAGGCGGGAACAGTTTTGCGCCGAAATCGGTATTGATGCGCTGGTCATAGTTGCCAATAAAACGCGCGCTGGCCCACATTTGGTCGTTGACGCTGCTAAACGGTGGATTGGTGTCCGGGTTTTGCACCAGCCAGCCGATCAGCGGCGTAATGCCGGTGCCACCCAATGCCAGCGCCGCCAGCAAGATCCAGCGGCTGCTGCGCTGGCGGATTTGGCGTTGGGCAAAATCCCAGGCCAGGCCCAGCGACAAGGCCATCAACAAGGCAAAGCCGATATTGTAGGCCACGCCTATATGCCAGCCAAACCAGCGCC
>JBDLSU010000216.1:0-3608 GCA_039799405.1 Pseudomonadota bacterium
CCACCCGCGCTGGCCGCGTATGAGGAGGCGTTGAAAAGTTACCGCGAACTGGCTGCGCAAAACCGCGCAGCGTATTTGCCGGATGTGGCGATGACGCTCAATAACCTTGGCATCTTGCACGACAAGGAAAACCGCCTGCCAGCCGCGCTGGTCGCGTATGAGGAGGCATTGAAAAGCTACCGCGAACTGGCGGCGCAAAACCGCGCAGCGTATTTGCCGGATGTGGCGACAACGCTCAATAACCTTGGCCTCTTGCATAACAAGGAAAAACGCCTGCCAGCCGCACTAGCCGCGTATGAGGAGGCGTTGAAAATTAGGCGCGAACTGGCGACGCGAAACCACGCGGCGTATTTGCCGGATGTGGCGACAACGCTGCACAATCTGGGCCTCTTTCATCTTCGCGCAAACAACCCACCCGCCGCGCTGCTGGCGCTTGAAGAAGCACAAGAGCAGCGGCGCGAACTGGCGGCAGACAATGCCAACGCTTTTGCGCCAGACTTGGCCGATACGCTTACCGTTCTCGGCCTTCTGCACGCCAGCCAAGCGCGCTCGGCGCAAGCGCGCAAGGCATATGAGCAAGCCCTCGCCATTTACCGCCAGTTTTTGTCACGCAACCCCGCATTCTTCGCAGGCAAAATTGCTTTACTCAAAAAATTCCTAACCCAACTGCCGCCATGACCCCACCCAAACAATCACAACCCCGCCTAAGCCCCGCAGCCAAAAAAGCGCTGAACAACATCGCCGCATGTGCAGTGCTGCTGTTTTTACTTTTACTCGGCATCACGCTGTGGCAGCCGTCCGCGCTGGCTGCATCCGGCATGCTTGAGCTCCTCCGGTTTGTAATGGCTTTACTCCCCGCCTTTGCCAGCGCTATCCTGCTGTACGGCTGGTTTGATAACTATGCGGCTGTCAACGGCAAACTATTTGGCCTGGAAGTGCGGCTGGGTGGCCCGGCGGCTTTAATGGTGGCGGTGGTGTTGCTGGCGTATCAGCTTATGCCAGCACCCGCCTCTGAATTCTCATGGTCGCTGTATTTGCATGCAGAAAACGACGAAGGCAGCCACCCCTTGCGCAACTTCGACGGCTTGACGCTGGAAGTAGGCGGCAAGCCGGAAACGGCACATATCGACGACTACGGGCGCGCCTTGTTTGAGCGTTTGCCAGGTAAATACCGCTCGCAAACGCTGCCTGTCAGCCTGCGCCATGATGTTTATGCGCTGGCACAAAACAAGGTCACCCTCGCAGGCGAGCGCGGTAGCCTGGCGCTACGCGTGAAGCGCGTGCCGCTCGCTGGCACGGTGCGCAACGAAAGCGGCACGCCCCTGGCCGGAGTGAAAGTTTGGCTCAGTAGCGATACCGCGCACAGCGTGCAAAGCGATGCCAACGGCGGCTTTCAATTTCAGGTGGCGGCAGATGGCGGTGAAGTCACCGTCAACTTGCAGGCAGCAGGCTACCAAGCGAAAAACCTGCGCGTCCCCGTACTGGGAGCGCCACCTGCTTTTGTGTTGCTGCGGGAATAGCGCAGGGATAAATGCCCAGGTTGTCCACCTCAGATCTGATCAATGAATGGAGACGGTCTTCCGACTGATTTTCAGACCGTGCCCGAAGGCCATTTCACCCATATCAGTGTCCTGAAAATTGGCTTTGGCCAGCCAGATCAATAATTCATCCAGACTGAAGTTGACGGTACACAGCAAATCGAAAATCATGATTGAAGTGGTATTTTTATCCTGTTCATCAACGGCCAGGAAAACATATTCGATGCCCGTGTTGGCACTGGTATAGTGATTGATCACCAGATAGGCAGCATCATCTTCGCCGTAGAAATCAACCTGGGCGTTGATTTGCTCAATGCGCCAGGATTCACGATTGTTCACCAGCATGTTGGCCCAGGCATGCAAGCCAATCGCATCTTGTAGTCGAATATCAGGCATGGTTGCCTACTCCGTTGTGGGTTGTTAGGAAATTAATTTATAGAAATTTATTTATGGTAAATTGAGGATTAAATGCCATCAAGCGTCGCGCATTATAAATTAAAAAATCAAAGAAAGAGGTGACTATTCAGCCCATTGGCCGTTGTGCAGTCATTCCTGCGAAGGCAGGAATCCAGTTCTATGCGAATTATTGACGGTTCTACTCCGCGCTAGCACTGGATTCCCGCCTTCGCGGGAATGACGGTGCCCGAGGCTGAACAGTTACAGAAAGAGCGCAAAAAGTGGTGGTAAAACTGAATTTGTATTGTCGCTTTGGAATTGTGCCTGCACTGAGGGCACAATTCGCTGCCAGAAAGTTTCAGGTGCTTTGAATCCACATATCAAACCACGTTTTACCCTACCGCGCACCGCCAACCTGAACCCAAACCCATGCGGATTCAATACATCACGCTTGCTGGAGCGTTGCCGCCTTGCGATGCGTAGCGGCCAGCCAGTATCGTAATTCAGGTTTCAGGTAAATGTATCGGCAATCGGCTACCTTGCCTGATCAATTATTGGGGCGGTTTTCCGATTGATTTCCAGACCGTGCTCGTAAGCCATTTCGCTCATCTCAGTGTCCTGAAAATTGGCTTTGGCCAGCCAAAACAATCACTTATCCAAACTGAAGTTGGCCGTACACAGCAAATCGAAAATCATGATTGCAGTGGAATTTCTATCCTGTTCATCAGCGGCCAGGAAAACCTATTCGCTGCCTTTGTTTGCATTGGTATAGTGATTAATCATCAGGCAGGCACAATCATCCGAACCGTAGAAGAACGACCGCACCGTCTGCATTGGCTACGGGCTAACTGGGGAATACAGGCTGAACTATGCAAAGGTTGTGGCGTGTACATTTGTCAGATATCGCGTTACAATCCGCGACTCCTACTTTATTTAATTCACATTGGCCGATTATGCCCGAATTTATGACCTACGAAGCGTATCTGGACGAAGTCACCACCCTGATGACAGAAAAGTTCGAGATGACCGACGAAGCGGCGATCAAGCATGTGATGCGGGCGCAGGCGGCGGACTTTTTTACCCTGCATGACGATATCGCCAGCATGCGCACCCAGGAACGTGCCGAGCAAGATGCACAAACCATTTACGACCAGCGCAACAAGTCGCGTCCGCATGTGGCACCCAAACGCAGTGCGCCAAAAGCAGCACCGCGTGCGCCCAAGGCCAGCGCCAAAAAATAAAGCCAACCGTGCGGTTGGCTGATTTTTTGCTACCTGGTGCGGCTTCTTTATTGTGCTGATTGTCGCTTATTATCGCTTATTGTCTTTTTGCAGCTTCCTTTTTCAGTTTTTTTGCAGCTTGTTTTTCTTTCGGCGTTTTGGCGGGTTCTTTCTTGACAGCCTTTTTGCTGTCCTGACTCTTGCTCATGAGCTTGACTCCGGTGAGGGGAAGGCGGGAAAATCTTGCCTGGGGTTCATTATAGGCGCATTGCATACATCAGGTTTAATAAATCACCATGACCTCATCTGAACTATCTGCCTCACCAGCCACCAACTCATTTGCCAGCCTTGATTTAAGCAGTCAAGCCCAAACCCATGTCAATGCGATTTTGACCCACGCCTTTGCGCATGACGCCAGCCAACCAGCGCTGCTGGTGTTTGACACCCGGTGCCA
>JBDLSU010000217.1:0-4945 GCA_039799405.1 Pseudomonadota bacterium
CACTGGCCCAGTATGCCCATCTGGCCAACAAATCACGCCAGCAACTGTATAAAGACGTGGCCGCCAGGCGCTTGCTGGCGCTCTCGGTCGGCAGCCGTGGCTTGCGCATTCCGGACTGGCAACTGGCCCCCGACGCGCTGGAATTAACCCGCCAGTTACTGGCCAAAGCGGGCACCATTGATGAATGGACCTTGTTTCATGCCCTGTCTGAACCGTATGAAGCGCTGCAAAATCAAAGCCCGGTGGTAGCAGTCAGCAAGGCCAATCTGGATCAGGTATTGGCAACCGTCTTCAACAAGTTGGGCCTGATTGATTAGATGGCAGCAAGCTACCCGACTCAGACCCTTGCCGCCGGAACGCTGCTACAGCATGTCAGCCGGGTCAAATACGCCGGTCAGCCGCTGTTTTTTGGCAGCGCTGGCACCAACCGTTATGATGATCCGGCCAAACTGTTTGGCGTAATGTATTTGGCGTTTGATTTGCCAACCGCGCTGATGGAATCGATGTTTCATCAGCACAAATGGCTACGCAATCGCGCCAGCATTACTCTCAGCGAAACACAGCAAAGACTGGTGCGGGCGGTGGGTCTGCATACTGAGCTGAAACTGGCCGATTTGTCGGCTCCCAATTTTATGGCAGCGGGCTTGCGCATGAATTTACACCAGTTCACCAGTCGCAATTACCGCCGCACCCAGCAAATTGCCGCCGATATCCACGCCCATGTGCCGCCGGATAATCAATTATTTGACGGTTTGATCTATCCCTCACGCAATAACTACCCATCACGCTGCGTGGCCTTGTTCAAGCGCGCTTGCAGCAAGGTGGCGGTGGTGGATGATATTGAATTGCCCGACCACATCGAATGGCCGGGCTTTTTGCATGATTTTGAAATTACCGTATTGCCGCGCTAAGCACCTGTCGGTTGGCCCCACAATGCCCGGAACGCCGCCACCGCCTGCTGGCTGGCTTGCGCGTCAGGCACCGACTCTTCCCCATACACACTGCTGATCACCGCCACCATATGCGCGCCTTGCGCCACCAGTGGCACGGCATTTTCCGGGGTCATGCCGCCGATCACCACCAGCGGCAAATCCCAGCGCGCCCTGGCCTGGCTGACGATATCCGGATCAGTCGTGACCGGATATTTTTTCTTCAGTGACGGGTAAAAACCACCAAAGGCCAAATAGCTGGCCCCTTGCGCCGCCGACTTTTCCGCCAGTTCCAGACTGCCATAGCAGGATGCGCCGACAATTTTGTCCGGCCCCAGTTGCGCGCGCACTTCAGCCACGCTGGCGTCAAGCCCACCCACATGCACGCCATCGGCATCCAGCGCCAAAGCCAGATCAACAAAATCATTAATGATAAACGGCACCACATAGCGTTTGCACAAAGCCTGCAAAGCAGTGGCTTGCGCCTGGCGCTGGGCCGCGTCTGCGGTTTTATGACGGTATTGCAGCAGGCATAGACCAGCCCGTAAAGCCGCTTCGCTGATGGCCAGCAATTTGGCGGTATCGTTCCAGTCCGGTGTGACCAAATACAGCCCTTGCAGGCTGGATTGTTTTGCATTGCTTGGGTATTGCATGGTTAATTCTCCTGTTCCCGGATAGTCACCCGGTTTGGCATCAACTGGCCCGGGGCGATTCGATACGCGCCCGCCAGCGCCGCTTGCGTATACGCCTGTGCTTGCGCAGCGGCGTCAGGCAAGCCCAGCGCCAGTGCAGCGGCCAGGCTGGCCGCCAAAGTACAACCGCTGCCATGAAAACTGCCCGGCAAACGCGGCCAGTGCCAGCTTTGCCGACTGCCCTTTTCAAACCAGTGATTGGTCACCTGCTCGCCATCCAGATGCCCCCCCTTTAGCAACACCGCGCCACAACCGGCATGCAGCAAAAACTGCGCTTGCGCGAATGCTTCTTGCGCGCCGTGGGACAAGCGCAGCGCTTCCGGGTGATTGGGCACCACCACGCTGGCCAGCGGTAGCAAGGGCGCGATAATGTGCAGCGGGTCGTCCTGTGCCAGGGCATCACCATGGCCGGACGCCAGCACCGGGTCCAGCACCACCGGCAGTAGCGGGTTGTGCTGGCGCAAGCTGCGGATGATGTCGGCAATCACCAGCGCATTGGCATGGCTGCCAATAATGCCGATTTTTACCGCCGCCACCGCAATATGGGCGCTCACCGCATCGGCCTGTTGCCGCACCCATTCATCACTTACCGCCGAAATGCCATAGACGCGGTTATTGTCTTGCGCGGTCAACACGGTTATCACCGGCAGCGCATGCGCCCCCATGGCCTGGATCGCGCAAATATCGGCCGCCAACCCGGCACCGCCACTCGGGTCGAGCCCGGCAAATATCAACACTGCTGGCCGGGTCGGTGCCGCCACCTCGGGCGTCATCGATTGCAGCGATGGCTTGAGCGCCTTTAATGGCTTGGGCGGGGTCAAAAACGGCAAGGACATGATCAGTTCACACGCCCTGCCATCGGCGACGAGGGCGAAGCGGCAAACTTGCGTGGAATGCGTCCGGCCAAAAACGCCTCACGCCCGGCTTCCACCGCCAGCCGCATCGCCCGCGCCATGCGGACTGGGTCTTTGGCCCCGGCAATGGCGGTATTCATCAACACACCGTCGCAGCCCAGTTCCATCGCAATCGCTGCGTCAGACGCGGTGCCCACGCCAGCATCGACCAGCACCGGCACTTTGGCCTGTTCGATAATCAGCG
The DNA here is from genome assembly GCA_039799405.1 of Pseudomonadota bacterium. Lineage (GTDB taxonomy): Bacteria > Pseudomonadota > Gammaproteobacteria > Burkholderiales > Burkholderiaceae_D > CAMBDR01. The sequence goes on from JBDLSU010000217.1 coordinate 2,720, forward strand.
ACAAATTCCACGGATTCAAAATCCCCATACCGGAACCAATCAAACTGGCCAGCGGCATCACTGCCACGCAACCGATTTCTTCCAATAATTTGGCCTGAATCGGGTCGTCGCTGCAATACACCATCACATCAAAGCCATCCTTGACCAGGGTTTCGGCGGCTTTCAGGGTTTCCGGCATATGCGGGAACAAGGTTTTTTCGTCGCCCAACACTTCCAGCTTGACCAGTTTATGGCCGTTCAATAATTCCCGCGCCAGTTGCAGCGTGTACACCGCATCCTTGGCGGTGTAACAACCTGCGGTATTGGGCAAAATCGTGTAGTGCGAAGGCGGCAATACGTCCAGCAAACTCGGGGCGTTCGGGTCTTGCCCGATATTCACGCGCCGGATGGCGACAGTAATAATCTCGGCCCCGGCGGCGTCGGTGGCTTCGCGGGTTTGTTGCAAATCGCGATACTTGCCACTGCCCACCAGCAAGCGCGAGCGATAGGTTTTACCGGCAATGGTCAGGCCATTGTCCAGACTTGATTCAGTCATGATGCGTCACTTTCTCAAAAGCTTTCACAAAAATAGGCACAGCAAATGTTGCCGCCCCCGCTTGTTGCGGGGGCGAACCCGGCCTGCTTAATGGCCATTGCCACCACGCTGCATAGCCGCCTAGCCACCACCAATGGCGCGCACAATATCCACCTTGTCGTGCGCCGCCAACTGGCGCGCGCCCCATTGCTGGCGCGGCACCACTTCGCGATTCACTGCCAGCGCCAGCGCCTGCCCGCTCAAGCTCAGGCTGTCGATCAGGTCTTGCAAATTGCGCCCGGCTGGCAGTTGGTGGGGCGCACCGTTGAGTTCAAATTCAATCGATTCCATGCGCCCTGCCCTTATTGCTTGTGATAGATTTCTGCGCCGGTTTTAATGAACTCAATCGACTTCACTTCCATGCCTTTTTTCAGCGCTTCGATTTCCGACACCCCTTGCGCCGCCGCGTAGTCGCGCACTTCCTGGGTGATTTTCATCGAACAGAAATGCGGCCCGCACATCGAGCAAAAATGCGCCACCTTGGCCGAATCCTTGGGCAGGGTTTCGTCGTGGAATTCACGCGCCTTGTCCGGATCCAGACCGATATTGAACTGGTCTTCCCAGCGGAATTCAAAGCGCGCTTTCGACAAGGCATTGTCGCGAATCTGCGCGCCCGGATGGCCTTTCGCCAAATCCGCCGCATGCGCCGCAATTTTATAGGTGATGATGCCGTCCTTCACGTCGGTTTTATTCGGCAAACCCAGGTGTTCTTTCGGCGTCACATAGCACAGCATGGCAGTGCCATACCAGCCGATCATGGCCGCACCAATGCCGGAAGTAATATGGTCGTAACCGGGCGCGATATCAGTGGTCAAAGGCCCCAGGGTATAAAACGGCGCTTCGGCACAATGTTCCAGTTGCAAATCCATATTTTCCTTGATCATGTGCATCGGCACATGGCCCGGGCCTTCGATCATGACTTGCACATCGTGCTTCCAGGCGATTTGCGTCAATTCGCCCAGAGTACGCAATTCACCCAGTTGTGCTTCATCGTTGGCGTCGTAAATCGAACCTGGGCGCAAGCCATCACCCAGGCTGAAGGACACGTCATATTGCTTCATGATTTCGCAGATTTCTTCAAAATGGGTGTACAGGAACGATTCTTTATGATGCGCCAGGCACCATTTGGCCATGATCGAACCGCCGCGCGAAACAATGCCAGTCAGGCGCTTGGCAGTCAGCGGCACATAGCGCAGCAACACACCTGCATGAATGGTGAAATAATCGACGCCTTGTTCGGCTTGTTCGATCAGGGTGTCGCGGAAAATTTCCCAGGTCAGGTCTTCGGCCTTGCCGTTGACTTTTTCCAGCGCCTGGTAAATTGGCACGGTGCCGATAGGCACGGGCGAATTGCGGATGATCCATTCGCGCGTTTCGTGGATGTGCTTGCCGGTGGACAGATCCATCACGGTATCGCCGCCCCAGCGAATCGACCAGGTCATTTTTTCGACTTCTTCACCAATCGACGATGTGACTGCCGAATTGCCGATATTGGCGTTGATTTTCACCAGGAAGTTGCGCCCGATAATCATCGGTTCAATTTCCGGGTGATTGATATTGGCCGGAATAATGGCGCGGCCACTGGCGATTTCGGAACGGACAAATTCCGGGGTAATTTCATCCGGAATGCGCGCCCCCATCGGTTGGCCAGG
>JBDLSU010000218.1:0-3913 GCA_039799405.1 Pseudomonadota bacterium
CAATAAAGCCTGACACTGCTGCTCCATATTGCCACGATCGGTTTCAATGGCGGCCAGCACCCAATGCGCATCACTGATGCCAATCGCATCCTGTTGCGCGGTAAAGCCAGCCAGTGCCGCCTGCACCAGTTGCCAGGAAGAATCGAGATCCCCATGCAACCATTTGGCTTCGGCCCGGATCAGTTGCAAACGCGCACGGAAAAACGCGGCCTGACGCTCCGGGCGCGGTTCATGCACATGTTCCGGCTCATATTCCTGCCCGTGTTCCGGCTCATAATCCTTCGTGGCAGACAAGCAGGCTTCGGCTTCATCGGCCAATGCCAGCGCGCGGTTGGTATTGCGTTGGCGCAAATGCCAGGCCAGTTCGATCAATTGCGTCAGTCGTGCCTCACCCTGGCTTGACGGCAAAGCCAATTCAAGGTGCGTTACTGCATCGTTTAAAACAAATATCTCCATCAAGCGACCAATTTATTTACATGAGCCAATTTTCCTGCTGACACTTTACCCCAAGCCGGACGAATTTGCTGATTGACTTGCATTTATTCTTTCTCTGCCGCCCACAGTGGCAACTCCAGCGTAAACAGCGTGCCGTCACCCGGCCAGCTTTGTACCGCAATTTGGCCTTGCAGCAACGATGTGACAATGTTATAGCTGACACTCAAACCCAGCCCATTGCCGCCCTGCCCCATCTTGGTGGTAAAAAACGGATCAAAAATCCGGGCCAGATGGCTATCCGGAATACCGCGCCCGTTGTCGCGAAATTGTATTTGCACATGAGTCGTGCCACGGGCGCGCGCGCTCAAATGCATTTGACCGGCGATTTTGCCATCAAACCCATGCAACAGCGCATTATTGATCAAATTGCCAATCACCTGCCCCAGTGGGCCGGGGTAGCTGGTCATCACGATATCGGGATCAATATCCAGCGCCAAAACATGGTCGCCGGAATGAATCTTGCGCATCATGGTTTCGACCAGCTCTTCACACACTTGCAGCAATTGAAATTCGCGCCGGTGCGCGCTGGTGCGATCCACCGCGACCTGCTTGAAACTGCTGACCAGTTTGGCCGCGCTCGACAGGCCGCGCATGATCAGGCGCGAGGCATGCTGGGCGTCAGCCAGATAGGCCAGCAAATCACTCTGGCGCATGGTGTCGCGGGTTGCCAGTTGTTCCAGTTGGTCAGTACGTTCTTGCAGCGCACTGGCCATCAGCAAGCTATTACCGATTGGCGTATTCAATTCATGCGCCACCCCCGCCACCAGCGCACCCAGCGCTGCCATTTTTTCATGCGCCACCAGTTGGCTTTGGGTTTGCTGCAACTGGTCGTAGGCGTTGGCATTATCGAGCGCAATTGCACCGTAGGCACAGAGCGAACGGAAAATCAATTGTTCGCGCGCATCATAGGCACGCGGACGCCGGGTCTGCACCGTCATCACGCCCAGCAGGCGCTGGCCGATCTGAAGTGGCGCAAACAACAAACTGCGATTGGGCTCGGTGCCGGGGATCAGATTGGCAACCTCACGCCCGACTTCATATTCCAGCAGCACGGTGCGCCGTTCACGCGCGCACAGTGCGGTGGTAGCGTGCGGGTCGTCCAGGGCAATCAGATCGGTGCTCAGATCAATACCTTGCTCCATGCCAAATGCCATTTCGAGTGCCTTGCCATCTGGCACACTCAAATAAATGGCGAAGGAATGCACTTCCAGCAATTCATGCACATGGCGATGCAGGGTGCGAAACACCGCTTGCCGGTCGAGTTGGGCGGTAATTTCCTGCCCCACTGCGCCCAAGTGCGCCAGCGTGTTGCTGTTGCGCTGCAAGATTTCAGCGCGCTTGGCTTCGGCTTGTGCCAGTTGGCGGTGGTATTCGCCTTCGGCCAGCGAGCGTTCGGTTTTACGCTGCACTTGTACCGCAATGGCGCGATGGGTTGCTTCCTGGGTATTGGTTTTGGCATAGGCATCGATGGCAGCGTTGGCCATATCAAAGGCTTGCTGATGCTCGCCCACCCTGGCCCAGGCCTGTGCCAGCGCTTTGAGCAAATCACCCGGCACGCTGAAACCATCGATTTTGCCTGCGATTTTTTTCGCCATCAGCAAATAATGTAATCCGGCACTGGGCGCTTGCATGGCAGGTGGATCATAACTGGCAGGCAGCGCATGTTGTTCATGAATATTCGCCAGTACTTGCAAGGTGCCGATCTGGCGGTACAAATCATTATATTTGCGCGCCAGCCCCCAGGCGGCCTGGGCCGCATGCAAGGCTTCGTCCGGTTGCCCCAGATACGACAGCGCATGAGCCTGGCCGCGCTTGGCGGCGATTTGCAAATGCAGATGACGCAGCGCCTTGCCGCGCCGGTCCAGCATTAAAAAGGTTTCCAGTGCGCCCTGATATTCGCCGCGCGCCAGCGATAAATCACCCTGATATTGCAAGGCAATCGCATAGGTGCGCGAATTGCTCAGCGGTGCCATGATGTGCAATGCTTCGCCCAGTAATTCCTGCGCTTCATCCAGCCGCCCCATGCAGCGCAGGGTTTCACCCAGTTGATACAGACATCCGCCTATACTCCAGGGCCAGCCAGTGGGACGGGCGCGGTCCAGCGCATGTTGCATCCATTCCAGCGCGCTATACGGGTCATTGAGTTTGGTAAAGGCATCGCCAATATTGCATTCGGCGTTAATGGCGCGGCGCACCTGACCGGTCAGCAAGGCGGCTTCCTGGGCGCGCATGAACAGGGTGGCGGCATTGCCAAAATCACTGTGCTGGGTCGCCAGCAAGCCCAGATAGTCATAAGCCCAGGTTGCCACTTCGGGCGGCAAGGGCGGCATATCCACATAAAATTGTTTGCCCCAGCGCAATTGCGCGGCGGTATAACTGCGCAACACCGCAAACCGCGCCAGTGCCGCCTGAATTACGCCCTGGCGCACCGGATCATGCAAACTGCTGGCATATTGCAGCGCGGCATCAAATTCAGTATCGCGCACCACCGACAAGCCATTATCAATCGCCAAAAAAGCACGCAGCCAATGCGCATCGCAACAGCCGACGGCATCATCAATTTCAGTAAATATTTGCAAAGCTTCTGCAGCCAGATTGGCCGAGAATTCAATTTCACCGCGCAACCAGTGTACTTCGGCATCCAGCAGGGTCAGGCGCGCCATGGCACCAGCATAGGGTGGTGCGGTCTCACCCAGCAAAGCCAGGCAATCACGTGCTTCACGCGCGGCATCCAGCGCTTGCGTAGTATTGCGCTCACGCAGATACCAGGCCAGTTTCAACAAGGCACCCAGTCGCGCTTCGCCCTGCAACACGGCCAGCTCTTGCTCTACCTGCAACACTTCCTCATCGACGACGAATAATTTCATCGCTACACCCTTGCGCAATAGACTTGATTCACCTGGAATTGAACCCATTGTAATCTGCGCCAGCGCGGGAAATGAATAAGTCGCTAAATTTTCATTATTCCTGAGCAAGGCTTACAACAAGTTGCTCTCGCGCTGCAAGCAATACTCGACAGTGCAAATTTTGAAAATCAAATCCCCGGCGGCAAAAAATCTGACTACAATTGGCTGCGCCGGATTATTTGCTGGCCGCGCACAAGCTGGCATTTATTTTTTACCGCTCAGGTTTTACCTTATAATTGACCGAACCGGGCATCACCACCTTGCATCACCACGTAACATCACATCCCCTGCCGCTTTCGGAGCAAGACATGAATAGCAAACTCAAATCGGTCGCCAAATCCGCCACCAAAGTGGCGGGCAAACGCATGGCACAAGCGGTTGCGGTGCATGCCATAGCCAAGCGAGCACCGATTTTGGGTGGCATACTGGCGTCGGAAGAAGTAATCCGCAAACTGGCGCACGCCGGGCATGATTTGCTGGCCGGGCACCCGGTCGGGGCACGCAACGAATTG
>JBDLSU010000219.1:0-11373 GCA_039799405.1 Pseudomonadota bacterium
CATGGCCCCAATGGTGAACGACTGGCCGTTGCCGGAGATTTCGAGAATGACGATGCAGGTACGTTTGCCCACTTCCGCCGCAGTCTTACCGAAGCGGATATGCAAATCCACTACCGGTACGACCGCGCCACGCAAATTGATAATGCCGCGAATATAGTCCGGCATCATCGGTACGCTGCTGATTTCGGCATACTGGATAATTTCCTTGACCATCAGAATATCCAGCGCAAATACTTCATGCCCCAGTGCAAAGGTCAGATATTGTTTGCTGGGTACGCTGGCATGGACTACCTTGGTGGCTGCTTTGAACATGGCACATCCTTTTTACTGAGCATTGGTTTCATGGTCGCTGGCCAGCCGTACCAGCGAAGGTACGTCCAGAATCAGTGCCACTTCGCCTGAACCGAGTACGGTACCACCGCTGATACCGCGCACTTTCTGGAATAATTTGCCCAGTGGTTTGATCACGGTCTGGTATTCACCCAGCAATTGATCCACCACCAGCCCGGCGGCCATTTCGCCATTGCGCACCACCACCACGCTGCGCCGTTCTGATGCGGCGTCGTTGATGTTGAAGATTTTGCGCAATTCGAGGAAGGGCAAGACTTCGCCGCGCAAATTGAGGGTGCCGCTCCAGTCGGAATGGCCCTGCAACTGGCTGGAATCGGAATCGATACATTCGACCACGGCATGCAGGGGAATGACGTAAGAGCTTTTGCCTACCCGCACCAGGAAGCCGTCGATAATCGCCAGCGTCAGCGGCAAGCGGATTTCGATGGTGGAACCCTGGCCGACAATGGTTTTCGGGGTCACGCTGCCGCGCAGGGCTTCAATGTTTTTGCGCACCACATCCATGCCGACGCCGCGCCCGGACAGGTTGGTGACTTTTTCGGCGGTGGAAAAGCCGGGTTCAAAAATCAGGTTGAGTTTTTCCAGTTCGGTCAGGCTCTGGTTGGGGCCAACCAGGCCGCGTTCGCGCGCTTTGGCCAGAATTTTGTCGCCATCCAGGCCGCGCCCGTCGTCGGATACTTCAATCACGATATGGCCGGAATCATGGTGCGCCGACAGGTGCAGGGTGCCAAAGGCCGGTTTGCCTGCGGCCAGCCGCACATCGGGCATTTCGATGCCGTGATCCATGGCATTGCGTACCAGATGCATCAGCGGGTCGCCAATTTTCTCGACCACTGATTTATCGAGTTCGGTTTCGGCCCCTTCGATTTCGAGATGGATTTCCTTGCCCAGCTCGGCCGCAGTATCGCGCACCACGCGCTTGTAGCGGGCAAAGGTTTCGCCAATTTGCACCATGCGTAGTGCCAGCGTGCCATTGCGGATTTCTTCGACCAGGCCACTCATTTGCTGGGTGGTTTCGATCAACTGGGTTTCGCGCAGGCGCTGGGCCAGCAGGCTGGCACTGGCACCGCAAATGACCAGTTCGCCCACCAGATTGATCAGGGCATCGAGTTTGTCGGCGGGTACCCGCACAAAGCGCGATTCATCACCCCGGCCTTCTTTTTTGCCTTGTTTGGTGAGCGCTGCATCCACTACTTCGGAAGCCACCTTGTTTTGCGCGATCAGGATTTGGCCCAGTTGTGAGCCTGCCGCCGCAGGCGCATCGCTGGCGCGCTGGCTCTGGCGGCGCTCGCCATGTTCTTCGTTCTGGTGGGTCAGTGCTTCGTCCAGTGCCTGGCGGGTAATGGCACCGCAATCGACCAGCAAATCGCCCAGACGGGCTTCTTCCGGCAGTTCGCGCAATAGCGCCAAAAAGTCGGAAACGCGGCGGTTGGGCGGCAAGATGCGGATGGTGCAATCGTCGCGCACAAAGTCGAAGGCGGCATCAATGTCGGCGCGCGGGGCATCGGATTTCAGGCTGAGTTCAAAACCCAGATAGCATGATTCCGGGTCAAAATTGGCCAGTGTCGGCAAATGTTCTTCAATGATGATCAGGGTCATGATTTGGCCCAGGGTGCGCAGATAGGCGATCACGCTGAGTGGGTCAAAGCCGTTACGGAAGGTATTTTCGCCAAAACGCAGCGAGATATGCCAGGTGCCGGGGTTGGCTGCGGGGGCAGGGGCGGCACTGGCGGCGCTGGCACCGCCTTTGCGTTTGCCATCCAGATACCCTGCCAGTTTATCGACCATTTGGGCTGATTTTTGATCGGTGGCACTGATCTGGCTGGCGGCAGTATCCTTGTTTTGTGCCTGTTCCAGCAGCTCGGTCAGGATGTCGCTGCTTTTCAGCAAGACGTCACTTAAGCCCGGATCGATGGCAATTTCATTTTTGCGTACCCGATCCAGTACGCTCTCTACCTGGTGGGTAAAATTGACCACCCGGTTAAGACCGAACAAGCCAGCCGAGCCTTTGATGGTGTGGGCGGCGCGAAACAGGGCGTTAATGGTTTCGCGGTTGCCGGGGTCGGATTCGAGCGCCAGCAGGGTGTCTTCAATTTGCTGCAACATGTCTTGCGCTTCGGCAAAAAACGTGTCGAGCGCGTCGTCATATAAACCCAGGTCGTCACTCATTGCCAGACTCCTGCACCAGGTTGAAGCGGTTGGCGACATTGAAGGTCGCAAATAACTGTTGGATCGATTCCGGCACCTGATGCAGGCTCAAATGGATGTCGGTGCCGATGGTGGATTTGGCGGTGGCCAGCAATAATTGCAATCCGGCACCGTCAATCTCGGTTACGCCGGATAGATCGAGTTGCACCGGTTCCAGATCGTGGTGGCTTTGTTCCAGTGCCTGTTCCAGTTGTTGCTTGAATGCGGCAGCCTGATAGATCGTCAGTTCGCCCGTCAAAGGTATCCGCGCCATGTTATGTGCTCCCGCTATTTCCTGCTGTAATTCACGCTATATACAGCGATACGTCAGTTCAGAATGGCAGCAGGACTACCTGCCATCGATTTGGCCTGGCAATACGCCCGCTGCCAGATGCCACGGGCGCTGTTCCGGTGCAAAAAATCAGGGCAAAATCAACTTGGAAACAGCATTCAACATTTGCGACGGGTTGAATGGTTTCACAATCCAGGCCTTGGCACCTGCAACCCGGCCTTCCTGTTTGACTTCGTCATCGCTTTCGGTGGTGAGCATGATGACCGGGGTGAATTTGTAAGTCGGGTCTTTTTTGACCTCGGTGACAAATTCAATACCGTTCATATTCGGCATATTCACATCCGAGATCATCAGATGGACTTTCTTGCCACCCAGTTTGGCCAGTTTGGCCAGGGCATCACGCCCGTCCGAGGCTTCAATTACCTCATATCCTGCGCCAGTCAGTGCAATCTGAACAACGCGCCGCAAGCTGGCAGAGTCATCAACAATCAAAATGGTCTTGGCCATGTTTCTCTTCCTGAAAAATTAAAAAAAGGTGACTTCTTCATCGCTTTTGCCCCGGCTTTCCCTGCCGGGTTTTACTACCGCTACCTCGGTATGGTCGAGCGCGGCGTTATGGGTATGACGCTGGTCTTTCATGGTGTATTTCTTGCCCAGTTTGGTCAGCCATTCTTCCGGTGTCGGTACCGGGTTGGAAGGGTCGCAAACCACGTCCTGCAGGCGCTGGATGTCGCTGTCAACCACGCCCAGAATCTGGCTGATCCGGTCCTGATATTGCAGCGTGACCAGCAGGTTTTCCACGTCGGTACGAATCACATTGCCTTGCTCGCGCATTTGTTCGGCCGAAGCACCCAGATTACGCACATGGTTTAACACATCTTGCACCACATGGCCGGAAATGGTCATGGCTTTTTTGTCTTGTTCGGCCGCGCGCGATGCGGTGGTCAGGGTCATGCTCATGATGTCGGTAATTTGCACGACCCGTTCGCTGATACGTTTGCCGGTTTCGGATGACAGTTGTGACAATTTGCGCACTTCACCCGCCACCACGGCAAAGCCGCGCCCGGCGCTACCGGCGCGGGCGGCTTCAATCGCGGCATTAATCGCCAGCAAATTGGTGTGGGCCGCGATCAGGGTGACTTCGGACGCCATTTCCTGCAGTTCATCGGTGGCGGCAGCCAGATCTCGCACCCTGATCAGCAATTCGTCCTTGCTGTCGATCACTTTTTCAAGTGCGCCGATCACCGGGGTCAGCTCGCGTTCGCACAGGGTCAAGAGGCTGATGGTGACATCTTCGTGGCTGGAGTCTTCGGTGCCAGAGACGCCGCCAAAGCCGGCCATGTCAAATTGCTTGACCATGGATGAAAAGCTGGTGATCAGTTGTGATACCGCGCCTTCCGTCTGGTCTTTGACGCTTTGGATATGTTTGGCCCAGACCGGGAAAATGGAATTGAGCAGGGTCGGTAGTGCTGCATCGGGTTCCTGTTCAATCGTCTGCTCCGGCCCACCCGGCGCTGATGCCGGTCTGAACAGGGGCCAGATGACGCAACCGGCCACCCCCAGAACGGCGCAAATTTCAAGCCAGCCGATATGGTTAAACAGGGGCAGGCAGGCGCAGAGGATGGATGCTCCCGGTAACAAGCAGGCACGGAGTGACGGGAATGGGCTGATTTGCGCTGGTTCCATGGGCGGATAGTCCAATGAGTTGTACTTGATCAAAACAGGGGCAAACCAAAGTTCACCTCTTCCGCTTACTTTACTAAATCTGTTACTTTTATCGAAAGGAGGGTAGTGCTGGCGGCAGCTTGCGCTGACTGGTGTTTCGGGGGTGCGGCTTTATCGACAACGACCAAATTGCTGCTGTTACGGGGCTGGGGCAGCGCGTATTGTGCTAAAGATCAGTTGAGATAGTAGCGCAAATTTACCGGAGCTGCGCTCATAAGCGATGCTGCAACCAGACGAAATTTCAAATTGATCCACTCTTACAACAGTCGTTCCGGTGTGCTTGACCCCAAGCATTTCATTTCATGGTACTTTGTCTCTATTGCGCACCCTCTTGGCCGATGGTATGCCGTATAATGATCCGCAGGCCAACTGCTTGAGTGGGGCTTTTCTTTCTTTTTTTGACAAAATCCACGCTTTCTGTGAGGTGAAATAATGTCCGATGTTCAGCCGTTGCGGGTATTGATTATCGATGATAATGAATTGACCCGGTCCTTATTAAACGTGATATTGCGTGGTTCTCAATATAAGGTGATTGGCGAGGCGGCGGATGCCAGCAGCGGTCTGGCAATGGCCAAAAGTCTGCGCCCCAATATTATTTTGCTCGATAATAATATGCCCAATGGTAATGGGATCGATATTGTCAAGCCACTGAAGATGGCCTTGCCGCGCGCGGTAATATTAATGGTGACAACTCAAAGCGAGGAAGAAACCATACGTGCTGCAATGTCGTTGGGTGCCAGCGGGTTTGTAATCAAGCCGTTCAATACCCAGTCGGTGTTGGGAACCATTGCCGAAGCCAGCAAACATTTTGTTTTGGCCGCACCGGCGACGCCAACGTATTGAGGTTTTGGGGCTGCGTGCCCTTTATTTTTGAATAAAACCGCGCAAGCGGGTTTCTTGAAGCAACTGACCCAGGGCGTCACGCACGGTGCTGATTAAATGTTTGCACTGAATTAAATCCGATACCTGGCAAGCTTGTTCCATTTTTCTGGCCAGGGCGTGTAATTGGTCAGCGCCTATATTGCTGCTGCTCCCTGCGAGTTCATGTGCGGCCGCCTTGATTCCGGCGAAATCGGATGCCACTATGCCTTGCTCGATGCGTTGCAGAATCTGCGGGGTTTGGTCCAGGAAAATTTGCAAAATTTCCCGGTATAGAAAAAGATCACCACCACAAATTTCATCACTTCGTTCCGCGTCCAGGATAGCCAATCCGGCAACTGCGGCCACCTCGGGCAAGCCTGGGTTGGGCTCGGCACGGCTTTCCTGATTGGGGATCGGTTCGGGTAGCCAGCGCTGCAGCATTTCCTGCAAGGCCTTGGGGCCGATCGGCTTGGCCAGATAGTCGTCCATGCCCGCCTCAAGGCAGCGTTCACGGTCGCCATGGATGGCATTGGCAGTCATGGCAACCACCGGTGTATGGCGGGCCTTGCCTTGCTCGCTGGCGCGAATCAGACGGGTAGCGACAAAACCATCCATGACCGGCATCTGACAATCCATCAGCACCAGGTAATAATTTTGCTGCTTGAGTGCGTCGAGCGCCATCTGGCCATTTTCAGCCATGTCGATGTCATGGTATCCCAGCTTGTTGAGCAGCGATTTGGCGAGCTTGCGATTGACCGCATTGTCGTCAACGATCAATATCCGCATCGGTGCATGTGGCAAGTGCGGCCGTGCAGGTGCGGCTGGCGATGGGGCATTGCTCAGGGCGGGCACATTGGCGACAGGCTTGTCGTGTAGCGCCTGCAGCAGGTTTTCCAGCAGCGTGGTTGGTTTGAATGGCAAATTGATCAACGCGTCATAGCCATCAACCAGCTTGTCAGGGTTGCTGTCACTGCTTAGCATGAGCAGGCGGATTTTGCCTTGAATTGCCTTGATTGCGCCTGCCAGTGCCTTGACTTCAATATCGCGAACTTCATCGCTGACCAGCACCAGTTCCAGCCCGGGGTGGCTGGCAATCAGCCCCAGGGCACTCACACCATTGGCTGCTTCCAGGGGCAGGCAGTCCCATGCTTGCAGGGTTTGCTGCAGTGCATGACGTTGCCCCTCATGCGGAACAATCAAAAGGATTTGTTTTTTTGCCAGTGCATGCCAGTCTGGCGCACGGCTGTTGCTACGCCCTGTGGTCAGGGGTAATTCAAACCAGAAAGTCGAACCTTTGCCTTCTTCGGTGGTTACGGCAATTTTGCCATTCATCAGTTCGATCAGACGTTTGCAAATCGACAAACCCAGACCGGTGCCGCCATATTTGCGCGAAAACGAGCCATCGGCCTGGGTGAATGGCTGGAACAGGCGCTCGGTGATTTCGCCTGACATACCAATCCCGGTATCGGCCACTTCAAAGCGCAGGCGGTTTTGTTCGCCCTGGCTTTCAATCAGGCGGCAACGGATTGTGACTTCGCCCTGTGCGGTAAATTTAATCGCATTACTGATCAGATTAATCAAGACCTGACGCAATCGCCCGGGATCACCTTGTAAGCCGGGTGGAATTCGGGTGTCAATAAAATTAAGCAAGGCCAGATTTTTTTCCCGGGCTTTGGGGCCGAGTAGATCAATACACGATTCAATGACAGAAACCAGTGAAAAATCGATGGATTCGACCGAGAGTTTTCCGGCCTCGATCTTGGAAAAATCGAGAATATCATTCACGATCACCATCAGCGACTGGGCACAATCTTTAATAATATTCGCAAATTCGGATTGTTGCGGACTCAGTGCGGTTTCCAGCAATAATTCCGCCATGCCAATTACCCCATTCATTGGCGTGCGAATTTCGTGGCTCATGGTGGATAAAAAGGCCGATTTGGCCTGATTGGCACTTTCTGCCAACTGCCGTGCCTGATGGATTTCGGTAATGTCGTAAAACCAGCCCATTATCGCCGGTTCACCTTCATATTCCATGTGGAAATAGGAGGCCAGTACCCAGATTTTTTGTTGGTTGAGGGTAAGTAGGCCGATTTCCCGGTTTAAGATCGAACCATCCCGTTCCAGTTGCTCATAAATGTTGCGATATTCATCCGGATCCTGGTAATAATGCATTGGGCCAGTACCCAGTGCCTGTTCCATGGTAATTTGAAACGTATCAAGCAGGCATTGATTGACAAATACTCTTTGCTTGTCCGACATGCGTTTGATCGACACCGCAATCGGGCTGATTTCCAGCATGCGGCGCAAGCGTGCTTCATTGGACAGCAGTTTTTCTTCAGCCAGTTTGCGCTCGGTAATATTGGTATCGATGGTGACGTATTGATACGGTTTGCCTTCATGGTTGAGGAAAGGCACGATGGTGCTATCAACCCAAAAAACCTGGCCGTTCTTGGTCCGGTTTTTAATTTCGCCTTTCCAGACCATGCCATTGCGGATGGTTTGCCACATATGGGCAAAAAATTCCGGTTCATGACTGGTGGAATTGATCAGGCGATGATCCTGGCCCAGCAGTTCGGCGCGCGGATAGCCGGAAATTTCACAGAATTTATCATTGGCATAGATGATTTTGCCATCTTGATCGGTGATGGTGACATTGGCATGGTGATCCAGTGCCAGTTTCAAATCTGCATTTTCTGCTTCGGAGGCACTTAAAGCTTGTTGGCTATGGGCGATGGTGAGCAGATTGTCGTAAGAGCGCAGGGAAGCAATCACGGTAGTAAACAGTTTTTGCTTGGTGAGTTCTGCCTTGCCTTTGTAGTCATTGATGTCGTAATCGACGATCACCCGTTGTTCCGGGGCCTGGCCGGGCTGGCCGGTGCGTAACACCACGCGCACCAGATGATTGTTGAGTACATCGCGGATTTGTTTGGCCAGAATCAGGCCAGCGTCCGAGCTTTCCATCACCACGTCCAGCAATACCAGGGCGATATCGGACTGGTCACGCAGCATGGTAAAGGCTTCGCGCCCGCTATAGGCACTGATCAATTCCAGCGGACGATTCATGAAGACGACATTAAGCAGTGCAAACTGTGTCATCAGATGCACATCCTTGTCATCATCGACGATCAAAATGCGCCACGGCCTGACATGGGCAGGCGCGCTCTCGACCGGACTTTCAGGGGCATCTTCTTCGAACAGCCATTCTTCCTCTGCTGTGTCGGTCGATGCATTTACATCCATACTGGCTCCTAATACCATTGGCAAAGATGCTGCATTTGCTGCAAGCAGTGCAGGGCATATCCTGCATTCACAGCGTGGTCTTATTGTATGCGATTAATCCAATGTACACCGACGCAACAGGGTTTCAGGCGCAACTTTTATGAATCATGCGCTGGCATCGTTGCGTTGCTTGCGAATCAGGCTATCATGCCACACATTGCCGGGTGGGATACCTGCTCCAGAAAATTTTTTGTTGCTTTTGGTTCGGGTGTGCCGGATTTTTATCGCGTTAACTTTTTATATTGGATTGTCGCAATGAAACTTGCAATCATCACTGGTGCCTCGCGCGGGCTCGGGTTGGCACTGGCCCAACGCTATGCTTGTGCCAACTGGCAGGTCGTGAATATTTCGCGTTCGGCGGCAAACCGTGCCGACCCCGGTATCGACAGCAGCCAGATCACCCATTTGCCATTTGATATGGCCGAAGTGGATGCCAACCTGCCACGATTACTCCAGCTTATGCAGCAATGGGCCAGCCAAAGCTGGAGCCAGATCGTCTACCTCAATAATGCCGGGCAGATTGGGCCGATTGGCCCGGTGGCCAGTCTGGACGAGGCGCTGCTGGCACGCAATCTGGAGATAAATTTTATGGCCGGGATCCGGTTAATGGCCTGTTTCGTCCGCCATTTCCAGAGCCATCCGGCGCAAAAAAATCTGGTCAGTATTTCTTCCGGTGCGGCCCAGCGTGGTATTTTCGGCTGGAGCATGTATTGCGCCAGCAAGGCCGGGCTTGACCATTTTGTCAATACGCTGGCGCTGGAGCAAGCCACGCAGGAAAACCCCATTAACTGCATCAACTTCGGCCCCGGGGTGATGGATACCGACATGCAAGGCGAAATCCGTGGTGCCAGTGCCAGCGATTTCCCGGATTTGCCGCGTTTTATTGGTTTGCAGCAAAACCAGCAATTGCGCAGCGCCGCCAGCGTGGCGCAAGTCGTGTTTGATTTGTGCAATAACCAGCCGCAAAACGGACGGCGTTATGTGGTGGAAGAATTTGACTGAGCCGTGCCATTGCCAACCTGGCCTTCAAACTGATAACGCTGGCCCGGGTGCCACATGGTGGCAATTGAGGCCACCATGCCACTGGAGCGGGTGCAGCGCTTGAGTACCAGACAGGGTTGTTTCGGATCAATCTGCAACATCTCGGCAATCGCGCGCGGCGGCAATAACGCTTCGATGCTGTAACTGGCACCTTGCAGCGGTGCGACCTGGGTCAGGTATTCATTGGGCGTAATGCGGGTGAAATCCTGTTCCAGATAGGCGGGGGCCAGCCCGGGATTGGCCCAGCGCTGTTCCACCTGAATCGGCGCATGGTTGTCGAAATGGACGATCACCGAATGATACAGTTGCACACCCGCAGCCAGTTCAAATTGTTGTGCCAATGCCTCAGTGGCGCGTACTGCGCCCAGTTCATGCAACTGGCTTTTGTACTGGTGTCCGCGTGAGCGTATTTCGTCGGCAATACTTTTGATTTCCAGCAAGGTGGCCTGGAATTTCCGTGTCGCCACATAGGTGCCCGCACCCTGACGCCGGGTCAGCACTTGTTCCGCACTCAATTCACGCACTGCGCGGTTGACCGTCATGCGCGAAACACCAAACCGGGTGACCAGCGCCTGTTCCGACGGAATCAAATCACCTTCCTTCCAGCGCCCACTTTCAATTTCCGCCAGTAGCCAGTCTTTGATGCGTTGAAACATCGGTTCGCTTGGTTTGGGCAATGTCACGCGGTTCTCCTGGGTTGCTGGGAATTGGGTAAAAGGCTTTGCTGCCGATTTGCCCGGATGGGTCAGGGCGATTCTAGCATGGGCCAGCCAGTGCGAGCCGATTCGTGATGCTGACGCAGGGCGCAATCCGGCCACTGCCGCAGCCGATGGTAGCAGGCGTGCAGAAGCTGCTAGGCATGGGGGCTTAATTCCATTATAATTTTGGTCTTTCCTTTTTTCTGGTTCGCCATGTCGCTCGCTTCCCACCACATCGAATTACTTGCCCCTGCCAGAACCGCCGAAATCGGTCGCGAAGCCATTTTGCATGGGGCTGATGCCGTGTATATCGGTGGCCCCGGTTTTGGCGCACGCCATAATGCCAGTAATGAGATCAGCGACATTGCCAGCCTGGTCGAATTTGCCCACCGCTACCGCGCCAAAATTTTCGTCACCATGAATACGATTTTGCATGATGCCGAACTGGAACACGCGCAGCAGCAAGTGCGACAGTTGTATGAAGCCGGGGTGGATGCCCTGATCGTGCAGGATATGGCGATGCTGGAACTGGATTTGCCGCCAATTGAATTACACGCCAGTACCCAGTGCGATATCCGCACCCCGGAAAAAGCCAAATTTCTGGCCGATGCCGGGTTTTCGCAACTGGTGCTGGCGCGTGAACTCACGCTCAAGCAGATTGCCGACATCAAACAACAAACCGATACCCCGCTGGAATATTTTGTGCATGGCGCTTTGTGTGTGGCATTTTCCGGCCAGTGTTATATCTCACACGCCCACACCGGGCGTAGCGCCAACCGGGGTGATTGTTCGCAAGCCTGCCGCCTGCCATACACCCTGACTGATGGTCAGGGCCGGGTGGTGGCCTATGAAAAGCATTTATTGTCGATGAAAGACAATGACCAGAGCCAGAATCTGGAAGCCTTGCTCGATGCCGGGATCCGTTCGCTGAAGATA
>JBDLSU010000220.1:0-5417 GCA_039799405.1 Pseudomonadota bacterium
CCCAGCATTGAGCGCACCATCTGGTCGTCGTCGCCTTCCTTGGTCCATTGCCCCATCCAGTCGGTCAAGACGGTATCTTTGGCGAAATCTTCGGTCGGATCTTGCGGCATATAGCCGACATTGGCGTTTTCTGCCCATTTGACACGGCCATGATCGGCTTGCAGATTGCATAATTCGCCGCCCAGGCAGCGCAACAAGGTGGTTTTACCGACGCCATTGGCACCGATGATGGCGATTTTTTCGCCCGCTTCCACCATGATGTTAAAGTTGTTGAAAATGGTGCGGTCGTATTTCTTGGTAAGGCCTTCGGCTTCCACGGCCAGACGGTGCAGTTTTTTCTCGCCTTCAAAGCGGATATACGGATTGGCACGGGAAGACGGTTTGACATCTTCCACCTTGATTTTTTCGATTTGCTTGGCGCGCGAAGTCGCCTGACGTGCTTTGGACTTGTTGGCCGAGAAGCGGCGCACAAATTCCTGCAGTTCGGCCACTTTGTCTTTGGCCTTGGCGTTATTGAGCAATTGCTGATTGCGCGCCTGGGTCGATGCCAGCATGTAGTCGTCGTAATTGCCGGGATAAACTTTCAGGGTGCCATAGTCCATATCGGCCATATGGGTACACACCTGGTTCAGGAAGTGACGATCATGCGAAATGATGATCATGGTGGAATTGCGCTCGTTCAGCACGTCTTCCAGCCAGCGGATGGTGTTGATATCGAGGTTATTGGTCGGTTCGTCCAGCAGCAGAATATCCGGATTGGAAAACAGCGCCTGCGCCAGCAAGACGCGCAGTTTCCAGCCGGGTGCCACATTGCTCATCGGGCCTTGATGCTGGCTGATTTCGACCCCGGCACCGAGTAATAATTCGCCCGCGCGCGCTTCGGCGGTGTAGCCGTCGTATTCGGCAAATTTGGCTTCCAGATCGGCGGCGCGCATATAGTCGTCGTCGGTGGCGTCCGGATTGGCGTAGATGGCATCGCGCTCGGACATGGCAGCCCACATTTCAACGTGGCCCATCATTACCACATCGAGTACGCGCATTTCTTCAAAAGCAAATTGATCCTGGCGCAATTTACCGAGGCGCTCGTTGTTCTCCAACATCACCACACCGGCTGAGGGCTCCAGATCGCCGCCCAGAATCTTCATGAACGTCGATTTGCCACAGCCATTGGCACCGATCAAACCATAGCGATTGCCATCGCCAAACTTGACGGAAATGTTTTCAAACAGGGGTTTGGCCCCAAATTGCATCGTAATATTGGCGGTAGAGAGCACAGCGTCAACCTTTTTAAACGTCAATGGAAAAATAACCGGGTATTTTACCATCAGGCCCCGTTGTCAAGCAGCTTTTTAACGCCATGGTTGTTGCAAATTATCGGTTTTGCAAGATGTCATCCAGTTGCGGCACCGCCTGGCCACGGCAATGGGCATCAATCATCCGGGCCATCGGCTGCATCAGCGCTTCCGGCAAATCGTGCCCCATGCCAGCAATCACACGCAATAGCGCGCCCGGCACATTGCGCGCGGTATCTTGCCCACAAGGCAATGGCACCAGGCTGTCGGCATCACCATGAATCACCAGAGTCGGGCGCGAAATGCGCTGCAGCAAACGCACCCGGCTACCGGAGGCCGCAATGGCCAGCATCTGGCGCGCGGTGCCGGAAGCATTGCTGTTGCGCTCGGCCCCGGCGCGAATACGCTCGCGCAAAACCGCTTCGCTGGTCGGATAAGCCGGACTACCGATGATGCGAAACAGGCGCACATAGTGATTAGCCACTTGCTCCGGGTCGCGCGGATTGGCCGGACGCGACATTAAAATCCGTGCCGCTTCCCGGGTCGGGCCAGGCAAACCGCGACGCCCGCTGCTGGACATGATGGAGGTCAGGCTGATTACCCGCTTTGGCTGCTCCGCCGTTAATACCTGGGCGATCATACCGCCCATTGAAGCGCCCACCACATGGGCGGTGGCCAGACCCAGATGATCAAGCAGGGCCAGCGCATCACCCGCCATATCGTGCAGGCTATACGGCGAGCGAATTTTCAAGCCCATTTTGCTTTTCAAAAACGCCCACACCAGATTGGGCGAGCCATGATGCTCCAGCTTGCTGGACAAACCGGCATCGCGGTTGTCGATCCGGATCACATAATATCCGCGCTCGACCAGTTGTGCCACCAGGCTAGCAGGCCAGGAGGTAAGCTGCATGCCCAGACCCATGATCAACAAAATCGGGGTGGCACCCGGGTCGCCATCGGCTTCATAAGTCAGGGTCAAGCCCTGGTGGGTAAAGCTGGGCAAAATAATGTCCTTTGTTTGGCTACGGATTGATTAAGGCTTACTCGGCGCTGGCTTGCACTACGCTCCGCACGCGTTTAGCGCGCGTCGGCTTTTTGCCGGGTGTGATTGCAGCATCTGCTGCTGGCTCAGACGGCGCGGTGTTGGCGAGCGCTTTTGCCTTGGTGCTGCTTGCGCGTGTTTTGGCTGGCTTGCGTGGCGGTCTTTCCTGGGCGGCATCCGCTTCCGGGCTGTCAGCCGCTTCTGCCAGCATGGCGCGCCCCAGCGACAATAATTGCTGATGCGCTTGCTGCATCAATGTTGCCAGGTTAGCCAGATCCGGCATGGCACGGCGACAAGCGATCAGGCCAAAATCCAGATTGCCGTTATAGCTTTGCACCGTAATATTCAGCGCCATGCCATGCGCCACAATCGACACCGGAAAATTGGTCACCATTTGTGCCCCGGCCAGAAACAAAGGCATGCGCGGCCCCGGCACATTCGAGATACACACATTCGCCAACGGCGGAATGCTGTCTGCCAGACGCGAGCGGCCATACAGCGAGACCAGGCCACTCATCAGCCAGGGCAAGCCAAGGCTGGGAAAATCGGTCGGCATGATCGATTTAATGCTTTTCAGGCTGTGCTTCATCGCCGCTGACGCCTTGACAATCGCATGCATGCGCTTGGCCGGGTCGGCAATATTGCTGGCCAGCGACATTTGCATCATGCTGACCTGATTATTCAAATCAGTATTCCCTGCTTCACGCAGGCTGACCGGCAAGGCCGCCAGCAACGGTTTTTGCGGTGACTCACCTTTACTGGCCAGATAGTCGCGCAAGGCACCACTGCAAATGGCCAGTACCGCATCATTCAGGGTGCCGCCAAAGGCCTGACCAATCAGTTTGACTTCATCCACCGGCAAAGCCAGCGTTGAAAAACTGCGCTGGTTGGTGATGGACACATTGAGCAAGGTGCGTGGCCCCAGGCCCAGGCTATGGCGCTGCTCATGGCTTGATGGCATCAGCATGCTACCCGCTACCTTCAGTGCATCGGGCACGCCTTTGAGCAGGCGCAAGCACTGGGTGGCAGTATTACTCATGGCGGCTTTCAGCATGGTGCGCACCTGCGGCTGATACGGAGCCGGTTCGCGTTCGGGCGGTGGCGCAATCACGCGTGGCACCGGGCCAAAGTCGAGCAAGGCTTGCGCCATGACGGCAGCGCCCTGCCCGTCCAGCGCAGCATGGTGTACCTTGGAATAGAAGGCCGCCTGGCCCGATTGCAGGCCATCGAAAATATAAAATTCCCACAGGGGGCGGCTACGGTCGAGCAAACTGGAGTGCAAACGCCCGACATAGGCTTCCAGTTGTACCATGGTGCCAGGTTTGGGCAGGGTAATCTGGCGCACATGATAATCCAGATCAATATCACTGGCGTCAATCCACATCGGATTAGCCAAATCAAACGGCATGAAAGCCAGCTTCTTGGTGAACACGCTGGCCAGATGCATGCGCTGACGCACATGTTCTTTCACTTCGTCATAAAAGCTTTTTGCATCCTTGCCGTGATAGGCGGCGGGCAAATCAAACAAACACAAACCGCCGACATGCATCGGCATTTCCGGGGTTTCCAGATGCAAAAATGAGGCGTCCAATCCGCTTAAATGTTTCATGACAGGCTCGTGACTTGAAAATAAAAACTCAGGATAGCACTTTTTGGCGCAAATCGACTATCTTTGTGCGGCGCGCCGTTCGGCAAAAAACTGGCGCAACAATTTGCTCGAAGCTTCCGCCAATACACCGCCCAGAATTTCGGTATGGTGATTGAGTTGGGTTTGCCCGAACAGATTAATCACCGAGCCAGCCACCCCGGTTTTGGGATCGGGCGCACCATAAACCACCCGCGCCAGCCGTGCATGCAACATGGCACCGGCGCACATGGCACACGGCTCCAGCGTGACATACAGCTCGCACCCGGGCAGGCGATAGTTGCCCAAAAGGCTGGCGGCTGCGCGCAGGGCCATGATTTCGGCATGGGCAGTCGGGTCGTGTTCGCCAATGGGTTGGTTAAACCCGGTTGCGATAACATTACCATCCTTGACCACCACCGCTCCGACCGGCACTTCTCCCAGAATGTAGGCGTTATGCGCTTGCGACAGCGCTTGTTGCATAAAGATGGCTTCACGCATAAGATATCTTCCGGCAAGTTTCTGGTCAGGATTAAAGGATTGAAAGATTATTTTGCTGCCAGCCGCATAAATATCGGGCCATCAGGCCATCGAAGCATCAGGCTTCGCTAATTTCGGCCCAGCAGTTGGGAGTTTCATGCAATACCAGCTTTTGCAGATGTAAACCGGTGCCAAAACGGTCGGCATAGGCGGCCTTTAAAATATCAAACGCAGTGCGTGCCAGATTTTCGACCGTGGGAATGCGGTTGATGATCACGGTTTTGTGATTAGGCAAGGTCGCCAGAAAATCGCGCACCGCATGGTCTTTTTCATACACCAGGAATGCATGATCCCAGACATCGACCAAATGCTGCTTGGCCAATGCCTTGATGTCAGAAAAATCCATGATCATGCCATTATCCGAACTGCCCTCTTCCTCGATCACCGCCCCCACCAGCGTAATTTCGAGTGTATAGCGGTGTCCGTGCAAATTACGACACTGGCTTTTGTGGTCGGGAATGCGGTGGCCGGCGTCAAATTCCAGCTTGCGGGTAATAGTCAGCATGTGAGGTTATTTATTGAGTAGGATGAATTCAGGGAATCTGCAGCAATTTATGGGTTTGCAAACTCAAACGCCATTTGGGGCTTTGCTTGCAGGTTTCGATGGCTTTTTGCAAATTATTCGCCAATTGCGGCCCATCCATGGCTTGCACAAAGAAATGTTGGAATTCAAGATTTTCATAATCAGCAAGCCGTTGCTGATCCTGAGGGATGACGACCTTGATTTCATTGCCCTGTTGCAATACCAGGGTAGATCCCATTTTCGGACTGACGCAAATCCAGTCAACCCCGTCCGGCACTGGCAGCGTGCCATTGGTTTCAATTGCAATTTCAAAGCCTTGCTGGTGCATGGCATCGATCAGGGCGGCATCAAGTTGCAACAAGGGTTCACCACCAGTAAACACCACGTATTTGCGCT
>JBDLSU010000221.1:0-3521 GCA_039799405.1 Pseudomonadota bacterium
ACAATCGCAATGCGCAAGGCCAATACCGCCTTGGCAAAGTCGGGTTCCGGCAAGGCTTCGGCCAATTTGCGCAAATTGCCTTTTTGCCCCAGCACCAGCTTGCCCATCAGCCTTTGTTCACGCGTGGTAAAGCCGGGCAAATCGACGTTTTCCACCAGGTAGGCGCTATGTTTGTGGTAATCGGTCTGCGACACCACCAACCCGGCTTCGTGCAAGAGCGCACTCCAGGCCAACAGGCGGAAGTAATGATCAGAAGTGGGTTTCAGTTGGGTGAACAAGGCTTGCGCTTCGTCGGCAACGCGCTTGGCGCGTAGCGGATCGACGCCAAATTTGCGCATGCAGGCACGTACCGATTGCTCGCGGCGGTCGCGCTGGGTGGCGCGGTATTGCAAATCCCACATCACGCCCATGCGCAAACCGGCTTCGATTGGCGTTACGCGGTCAAAATCAAGCTCTTGCATCACCGCCAGCAAAATGCCAATGCCACCGACCAGGCTGGGCGCGCGATCCGGGCGCAGCCCTTGCAAGGCAATCGCGTCAATCCGCCCGGCGGCAATGAAGCGCTCTTGCAATGCCAGCAGATTATTGCGGTTCAGGGTGCCATCACCAATCTGGTTTTTGGCGATCAAATCAGACAAGGCGCGTATCGTGCCCGAGGAGCCATACGCCACTTTCCAGAAATTCGGACTAAACGGTGGTGCGGCATCTTCAAAACGGCTGCGTGCCGAGATCAGGGCGGCATCAAAGGTCGCAGCGGTGAGCGTGCCATCGGCAAAAAAGGCGCTGCTTTGTTTGCCAGTGCCGATGCTGAACGACTCGGCACGCTCGACTTCC
Source organism: Pseudomonadota bacterium (assembly GCA_039799405.1). Lineage (GTDB taxonomy): Bacteria > Pseudomonadota > Gammaproteobacteria > Burkholderiales > Burkholderiaceae_D > CAMBDR01. The sequence continues at coordinate 835 of JBDLSU010000221.1, forward strand.
TGGCCGCGCCCCAGAATCAGTTCGGTCGAACCACCACCGATATCAATCACCAGGCGACGCTCACCAGGTTTGTTGAGGCAATTGGCAACGCCCAGATAAATCAAGCGCCCTTCTTCTTCACCGGAGATTATTTCAATCGGGCAGCCAATGGCCACTTCAGCCAAAGGCAAAAATACCTGGCTGTTTTTGGCGACCCGAAATACATCGGTTGCCACTACCCGGGTCGCTTCGAGTGGAAATTCGGCCAGAATTCTGGCGAACCCACGCAACGATTCAAGCGCACGCTCCATGGCTTGCGGCGTAATATCGCCGTTGGCATCCAGATTGGCAGCCAGCCGAATTTGATCACGCGCACTTTTAACAATACGAATGGCTTCGCCATCGTATTTTCCGATATGCAAACGAAAACTGTTTGATCCCAAATCGACGGCTGCAAACATCCAAGCTCCTCTGTGGTTCTACCATGACAATGGGGCGCTATGATACCATCAACCCGGCCCCGGAATTGCCTTGCATCACACAATTACGTCCGGCATTTTTGGCTGCATCCATGGCTTCATTGGCGCGTTTGATCAGGCTGACCACGGTATCGTCGGCTTGAATCAGGGTTACGCCTATGCTGGCGGTGACGTTTAACATGGCTTTTTCAGTCTTGATCTGCAGCGCCATGATCGCCTGGCGCATACGTTCAGCGACCATCATGGCATCGTCCAGACTGGTGCGTGGCAACAACACCGCAAATTCTTCCCCACCCAGCCGCCCGATCATGTCGGAGTCGCGCAACTGGGTCATACCGATTTGCACCACGGCTTTCAGTACCTGATCCCCTACTGCATGGCCGTAATTGTCGTTAATGCGTTTAAAGTGATCCAGATCCAGGATCATGACAGCGGTAGTCTGGCCGGGGCGGCGCGCCAGTGCCAGCCATGGGCCGAGTGCATTGAGAAAACTGCGGCGATTGGGGGCATCGGTCAAGGGATCAACCAGCGCCAGATGCAAAAGTTGCGCTTGTTGACGTTCAAGTTCAAGCAAGAGAAATCCGAAGCCATTGAGCAACATCATCACCAAAAACGGCAATGTGCTGACGAATAACTGTTGGATCAAGGAAGGGTTGGCAAGCAACTGTCTGGCCTGGTCACCCCCTTGCGCCATAAAATTGAATAGATCCAGGATTGGTGCAAGCAAAACGATGGACAACAGCGCCGCCATCAGCGCCAAACTGCGGCGCAAGCTGCTGGCACCCGACCAATTTTGCAGCCAGGCCCAGGCGGCCAGGGCTTGTACCAGCGACAAAGCAAGCAGGATCAGCTTGCCTCCCCAGTGCCAGTCCATCACAGCCACCAGCCCTGTCCAGAGCAGCATTGCCAGGCAAAGCCCAAACAGGCGTTTGCGCCAGATGCTCACATCATTGCTTTCCCACAGCGCTGCCGCATCAAATGCCAGCCCGCCCAGCAACAACAAGGGCGTCAGCATCAACCAGCCATCGCGCGCATAGAATGAAACGCTCCAAGCCAGCGTTTGCATACATTTGCCACAGGTCAAAAACTGCATGGCCCGGCAAGCATGTTCACGCCTGGTAGCCAACAGGAAACAGAATGCCAGCAAACTATTGCCCAATAGCAGCGCGCACTGTATGGTTTGACTATCGATCATTCAGATTCCTGAACCTGATACGCAGGAAACTGCTGTACTGGGACGCAGCAGCCCGTGCATCGGGGCTACTGCGGTGTCGGGCCGCAACTTAAACTTCATGTTCCACATTGGTACTACCATCACCGACCTGACTGCCCCAGGCGCGCAAGAAGTAAAATTTTTCTTCCTCATTGGGCGGGTCTTGCCAGAAGACAATCAGCGTACCTTTATGGTCATGCAGTTGCGCCACCTTGTGGATAAATTCGGTATTGCCGGCCATATCTGCCATGGCAACGGCATAGCCGTACACCCGGGTCAGGCGTTCGATCCGGTCGGGCTCAGTGAAGCTATTGGTGGCCGTTATGGTGGCGTGATCTAAAAACATGGCTTCCTCTCTTCACTCATTGTTCACAACTTTCAGAAATGCTCGATCCAGGCTGCCAACCGCAGATTTACCGGGGTCGCATCAAGTGGCACAGCACGGCATTGCAAACCGACTTCCGAGCGGGTAATTTGCAAACTGGCATTAATGCCATCGAGCCAAAGCAAATACGCCAGCCAGGTTATGTGTTCGGGTGATACCGGAGCCGCTATCGGTGCTGACAAAAACTCGGCCAAATTAATTTCATCGATCAAGGTCACCGCCCCCGAGGTACTGGCTTGCACTTTACCAGGTAGCAGCTCCAATAAAACATCCAAAGCCTGTTCCGGCGTCCTGGCAGGATAGCGCTGTTGTAAAGTTGCCAATTTCAAACGCAAGGCATTCGCCATTTCACCATTTCGCACCGCTTCTACGCTGATCAACTCGAAATAATCAAGCTGTGCCCAATTTGGTACGGGAGAGGTCACACCGATTTTATGGGCCGCACCCAAATAGGTTTCGAGCGGCGCATCATGACCACGCCCCAACAAACCAATGCACAGGGAATGCAAGACTCCGATCCGGTTCGACACCAATTGCTTTTGCCTCACCTCCAGTTTTTCCTGAAGCAGCCCACCATGCTCTTTACGCAAGCCAGCCAAATCCAGCGATTGTTTTAACTCCATGCGTAAAA
>JBDLSU010000222.1:0-4086 GCA_039799405.1 Pseudomonadota bacterium
CGGGTTGCCACGCAGACCGGGGATGTGGATCAGGTTTTTTGTAAAAACACCCAAGTGCCTGTTTGCTGAAAATTTCTGGGTCGCAGGAATCGTGGAGTTATCTCGCTTCACCACCGCATTCAAAAAACACCTGTCTCGTACTATTGCATATTCACTATTCGACCCAAAGAGCTTATTTGGTGCATATACGCTACCACTCTTGATTAATGTATGTTTAATTTCTGCAGATGATGCGCCAAATTGAAGTCGAATGCCACCCGGCAAAACCCGACTTTTCTGATACAAACTATCGACCGAAATGCCTGTCAATGCTTCAAATTTATATACAACTTCCGTCTCTTGCTGTTCATCTTGCAAACCAACGCAAAAAACCTCACGCCCACTCCCCGGCACTCGCGAAATAATCTCACTCGAATCACTCAAGCGCACATTCGGCCCATCCAGCAACAACGCCCCGGCATCAAAATCATTTTCCAGCGTCTGCTTGATCAACAACAAGGGTTGCATAAAACTGGATTTGCCCGAGCTATTGGCACCGGCCAAAATGGTCAGCCCGGCAATGTCGATAGTGCGGCGCTCGGCAATGGATTTATACCCTTCGATGGAAATTTTCACGACTGATCCTTGAATACAAAAGCGGGCTAGTTAAAACAGGTGAGCGTAATCTTAGCATCCAAATGGGCATCAGTAGCGCAATCTGATACCGTATGTAGTAAGCAACAACATTCTATAAATCTTATCCTGCCTGCGCTGAACTTTTCAGTATGATACCTGCATCCAAACCCACCGGAAACCATCATGCCGTCATTTCCCGCCGCCTGCCGTTACTTCGCCTTGCTGATATTGCCATTGAGCCTTGCTGCTTGCGTTTCTGTGCAAAATACCCTGCCCCAGGATATACCCGTCAACAGCAGCGCACTCGATGTGCACAACCGTAGCGGCTGGAACGGCACGTTTGGCAATGCGTCGTTTGACGTGGGCGGTTTTCGGGTCAGCCATATCCGCCATGAAATTACCGACAAGTCCAGCTTCAGCATTGGCCCGTTTCGTGAAAACCATACCAAAGGCGGATTTAGCTTCACGCTCGATGGCACCAGCGCAAGCTGGCGCGTCAAGTGCAACAAGGAATTCAACAGCAATGTGGTCAAGGTTTTCGGGGTGGACGGTGTTTCCAACAAGGTTTTTTTGCGCTGCAATTTGCAAGGTGCAACCGCCCAACAACAGGCCCATTTTGAATTGCTGGACGAAATGGAGCCCCTCAACGGCACAGTCAGCATTGATGGCAAGCGCTACGCATTGCGTCCTTACGCTTACGGCAATGTGCGGCATGATGTGATTCCGGCCCCACTTGGGTTTCGCATCGATGGCAATGCCGGTAATCTGGCAGCGCTGGAATTGCGCTCACCCGGGCGGTTCTGGCTGAATAAGGATTTGAGCTCACCAGAACAAGACGCCCTGGTCGGTGTAATGGCCGCGTTATTGATTCATACCTGGTCTTGACCACCACGTCGGTCCGTCGGCCCATTGCCCTGGCAATTGTGGTAAATTGCCCCTGACCCATTTTGGCAATTTCAGGCGGCGATTCCCTCATGCAAACCCCCCCCACCCCGGTTCTACGCGATATCGTCCTCATCGGCGGTGGCCATAGCCATGTCGGCGTGTTGAAAAGCTTCGGCATGCAACCCCAACCCGGTGTACGCCTGACCCTGATCTGCACCGACATGCATACCCCCTATTCCGGCATGTTGCCCGGTTATGTGGCCGGTCATTACGACTATGACGAGGTGCATATCGACCTGTCCCGCCTGGCGGTATTTGCCGGGGCGCGCGCGTTTCGCGATGAAGTGCTTGGCATCGACCGCGTTAATCGCAAAGTGCTGTGCCGCAACCGTCCACCGGTGGCGTATGACGTAATCTCGATCAATATCGGCTCCACCCCGCAATTGCAGGGCGTACCGGGCGCGGTGGAAAATGCAATTGCGGTCAAACCCATCACCCGCTTCAACCAGCGCTGGCTGGCCTTGCTGGCGCGAGTGCAACAGCATGCGGGTGCGACCACGGTGGCGGTGGTGGGCGCGGGTGCGGGTGGGGTGGAATTACTGCTGGCAATGCAATTTCGGCTGCGCGCCGAACGGCACAAACTGGGGCGCGATCCGGATCAACTGACATTTCATCTGTTTACCAGCGGCCCGGATATTTTACCCACCCACAATGCGCGGGTACGGCGACGGTTTGATGCGGTTTTGGCAGAGCGCCAGGTGCAAGTGCATCGCAATGCGGCGGTAACACTGGTACAAGCCGGGCGCTTGCAAACCGCCACCGGCCAAATCATTGAAGCTGATGAAATTGTCTGGGTTACCCAGGCTGGCGGCGCGGCCTGGTTGCAGCAAACTGGCCTGGCGCTGGATCAAAATGGATTTATCCGGGTACGCGATACCCTGCAAAGCGAGAGCGACCCCTTGATTTTTGCGGCGGGCGATATCGCAGCGATGATCAATTATCCGCTCGAAAAAGCGGGCGTGTTCGCGGTGCGGCAAGGCCCGCCGCTGACGCGCAATTTGCGCTTGAGTGTGACCGGGGCCAAGTTGGCCACATATCACCCGCAACGCCACTGGCTGGCCCTGATCAGCACCGGCGATCAATTTGCGGTAGCCTCACACGGCTGGCTGGGTTTTGGCGGGCGCTGGGTGTGGCGCTGGAAAGACTGGATCGACCGCCGCTTCATGCACAAATTTCAGGATCTGGCCTTGATGCCGATGGCAAGCAACGCCCAATCCACCACCGCATCCGACGCTGGCGCAGTTCAACTGACGCAGGAAGAATCGCTGCAAGCCATCTCGGCGATTGCCATGCGTTGCGGCGGCTGCGGGGCCAAGGTGGGAGCCAGTGTGTTGTCGCGCGCGCTGGCGCAACTGCAAGCACCTGACAGGCCGGATGTACTGGTCGGCCTGAAACATCCCGACGACGCCGCCATCGTGCGCGTACCTGCGGGCAAGGCGATTGTGCAAACGGTCGATTTTTTCCGCGCCTTCATCGACGACCCCTACCTGTTCGGCAAAATCGCCGCCAACCATGCGCTGGGCGATATCTGGGCCATGGGGGCAGAAGCGCAATCAGCCACCGCCATCGTCACCATACCGCCGGGGCTGGAAGCCAAGATGGAAGAGGTTTTGTTCCAGATGATGAGCGGCGCAATCGAGGTATTGAATGCGGCCGATTGCGCTCTGGTGGGTGGCCATACCGGCGAAGGCCGCGAACTGGCACTCGGCTTTGCCATCAATGGCTTGATTGATGATTACCCGGATCACAGCACCGAATCCAGCCCGGAATCCAGCCCCCCCATGCGCAAAAGCGGCATGCAGGCGGGCGATGTGTTAATCCTGACCAAACCCATCGGCACCGGCACCCTGTTCGCCGCCCATGCGCAACTGGTCGCCAAGGGGCGCTGGATTGATGCGGCGCTGCAATCGATGCAAATTTCCAACCGCCAGGGCGCAAAAATTCTGCGCCAATTTGCTGCCAGCGCCTGTACTGATCTGACTGGCTTTGGCTTGCTCGGCCACTTGCTGGAAATGACGCGTGCATCAGGCGTCGATGCCGAAATCAGCTTAAGCGCCCTGCCCTTGCTGGCTGGCGCGCAAGAATGTGTAGCGGCGGGCATTGTCAGTTCGCTGCAGGCGGCCAATGTGCGTTTGCGACGTGCGCTGCGCAATCAGGAGCAAATGGTGCAGCATGCGCGCTACCCGCTGCTATTTGATCCGCAAACTGCGGGGGGCTTGCTGGCCAGTGTGCCAGCGGCGCAGGCGGATAGCTGTATCGCGGCTTTGCGGGCGCAAGGTTATGAACAGAGCGCGATTATCGGGCGGGTTTTGGCGCAGGGCGATGCTTTGGAGCCGATTTTTGTGTGTGGGTAATTTATTTTGCTTGAGTAAGCACATTCCTTGCGACCTGGCGCTGAGAATAGGATGAGACGAGGATGTTGCATTTCAGGACGAGGAATAACAAATTCTTACCATCGCACATAGAGTTTCTCCATACTTGAAATACAATACAAGTTACAAATGTATGCCTCAAAAGTAGTCACAC
>JBDLSU010000223.1:0-4860 GCA_039799405.1 Pseudomonadota bacterium
GGCATCGACAGCGAAGACAGTCTGACCGCGATCAGGCAACGCGAGCGGCGCAACCTGGGTTGGCTGATTTTTATCAGTGCCGCCATCGTCATCACCTGCGTCATTCTGATCCGCCACATCACGGGACTGAAAGAAAACGCACCAGCGGCACTGCCCGTCACGGAACAAATTCACCCCGCCCTGCAAGCGAACTACCAGACCTCCGGGGCCAGCGAGCATTTGCAAGCGGTGTGGCTAAATGCAGCCGATGCCATGCTGACCACCGACATCCACTACCAGATCGAAACAGCCAACCCGGCCGCCTCTACCCTGTTTGGCAACCCGCAACTGACCGGCCAGAGCCTGCAACAACTGGTGCCCTGGCTCTCGGTTCCCAAAAGCGGCATTGCGCCCAACGCCTTTGGCTACAATGTTGAATGCATCCGGCAAGACGGCCAGCGCTTCCCGGCCGAGTTAAGCATCAACCAGTTTCATATCGGTAAAGAAAAAAAGTTCATCATGGTCTTGCGCGACAACAGTGAACGCAAACGGGTGGAGCAAACCAAGACCAATTTTGTTTCCGCCGTCAGCGATGAATTACGCGCCCCGCTGAAGGCGATGCGTTATGCGATCAGCACTACCTTGCGCCAACATGCCGATTCGCTGCCCGAATCAATTCAAAACATGCTGCAAATTGCCAATCAGAACGGTGAATCCCTGACCGAATTGATTAACGACTTGCTTGATGTGCATGAACTGGAAGCCCATTGCATGCAATTTCATTTTGCCACCTGGCCGCTGGCATCAATGTTGAACAAGGCGGTTGCCGCCAATCTGACGTATGCGAAAGAACTGGGCATTACCCTCAATTTACATAACGCAATTCCGGAATGCAGCCTCAAAGTTGATCAGGACCGCTTTTTGCAGATCATGCATAACTTGCTGACCAATGCCTGCAAATTCTCCAGCCGTGGCAGTTCGGTATCGATTCAGGCGCATATGATTACCAGCACCCGGGTACGGGTTGCGGTGATTGATCGCGGCATCGGAATCGCTGACGAATTTCGTGCCCGCCTGTTTGAAAAATTTTCCCAGGCGCAGGAACACAAGCCCGGCTCCAAAACCGGCACCGGGCTGGGTTTGACGATTGCCAAATCGCTGGCCGAACACATGGGCGGCGAAATCGGCTTTCATTCGGTAGCGGGCCAGGGCAGCACCTTTTTTATTGAGCTCGGCAGCATTCCTGCACCCGGGGCTACCCAACTATAGCCCTACCAGAACTCAGCCATAACTCAGCTATAACTCAGGCAAAACCCGGCAATAACTCACCGGGCATCAAAACCGAATGCAGTTGGCGCTGCTTGCGCCACTAAAATATCGAACGTGCGGTAAGGGTGGTAAAGCGTTCCAGCGCATAAGTACCCGCCAGCGAATTGCCAGTGCTATCAAGCCCCGGTGACCACACCGCCACCGCCAGCTCGCCGGGCACCACCGCCACAATGCCACCGCCGACGCCGCTCTTGGCCGGTAAGCCAACCCGATAGGCAAATTCCCCGGCGGCATCGTAGGTGCCACAGGTCAACATCAATGCATTGATGCGTTTGGAAGAACTTTTATCCAGAATTTGCACCCCACTCCAGGGAATGGTGCCATGCTGCGCCAAAAAGCTGGCAGCGCGCGCCAGTTCGACACAGTTCATGGTGATGGAACATTGACGACAATAGCTTTCAATCACGGTTTTGACTGAATTATGCAAATTGCCGAAGTCTTTCATCAGATGGGCGATGGCAAAGTTGCGGTGCGCGGTTTTGAGTTCAGATTGCGCCACCGTCATGTCAAAATCCAGCGTTGGCGTGGCCGACAAAGTGCGCAAGAATTGCAGCAGGGCGATTTCAGAATCAACAAAGCGCGAGGCCAGAATATCGGTAATCACCAGCGCCCCGGCATTGATAAACGGGTTACGCGGAATACCGCGTTCATATTCCAGTTGTATCAACGAATTGAAGGGATTGCCCGAGGGTTCCTTGCCAACCCGCTGCCAGATCGCTTGTCCTTCGCGCTTGTAGGCCAGCGCCAGCGCAAACAGTTTGGTCACGCTTTGCGCCGAAAAGCGCTTTTTGGCAGCCCCGATTTTCCAGGTTGAGCCATCGGTTGCATAAACGGCCATGCCAAATTGTTCCAGCGCGACATTGCCCAGTTCCGGAATATAGGTTGCCACCTTGCCCAACGACAGCATGGGCTGCACTTCCTGATAAATCGTATCGAGAATTTCGGGATAATTCGGACTACTCATGAGCACACCTCATCATTGCCTGGCGGCGGAAAATCGACGCGGCGGCAATTTGCGCCCGATGGCTGGCCCGGCCAGCGCTTGAAGCGTTCAGCTCAAGCCTCCACTCAAGCCACCAGTTCAAGCCTTGGGCAGGGTAACGCCACTTTGGCCCTGGTATTTGCCGCCACGATCCTTGTACGAGGTTTCGCAAATCTCGTCGCTTTCAAAAAATAATACCTGTGCGCACCCTTCTCCGGCGTAAATTTTTGCAGGCAGCGGTGTGGTATTGGAAAATTCCAGCGTCACATAGCCTTCCCATTCCGGCTCGAATGGCGTGACATTGACGATGATGCCGCAACGCGCATAGGTGGATTTGCCCAGACAAATGGTGAGCACGCTACGCGGAATGCGGAAATATTCGATCGTGCGGGCCAGTGCAAAAGAATTGGGTGGAATGATGCAAACATCACTCTTGATATCGACAAACGAGTTTTCATCGAAATTTTTTGGATCGACAATGGTGCTGTTTATATTCGTAAAAATTTTGAATTCATCCGCACAGCGGATATCGTAGCCATACGATGATGTACCATAAGAAACAATTTTCTTGCCGTCAACCGAGCGTACCTGGCCCGGTTCAAACGGTTCGATCATGCCGTGGTCTTGCGCCATCTGGCGGATCCAGCGATCAGATTTGATAGTCATTGCGTATTTTTCCAGTTATTCGGTTTGTTGTATTTGTGCCCATGTACGCTGTCAGACCGGGCGGTTTGGCTGGCTCACCTGAGGCTTGCTGCACTTTCGCCGCTGGCCCGGCCTCAGCCTGTGCTTCCGGTTTCGGTTTCGGCCATGATTGTACACTGAGTGCCATCCAACCCGGCGGCATCGCCGATGATGCGGTGCTGGCGTGGCCAATGCACGCCATTTTTTACGGCCGTCATTTCCGCCAGAATCGAGACAGCGATTTCGGCCGGAGTCTTGCTGCCAATATACAAGCCAATCGGACCATGCAATTGATCAACTTGCTGTGCAGTGAGATCAAATTCCAGCAAACGCGCACGCCGTTTCAGGTTATTGCTGCGTGAACCGAGCGCCCCCACATAGAATGCCGGTGACTTGAGCGCTTCCATCAGGGCCAGATCGTCCAGCTTGGGGTCGTGCGTCAATGCCACTACTGCGCAATGCGGGTCGGGCTGCATGTCAAGAATCCAGTCGTCCGGCATGGCATGCACCACTTGTACGCCCGGCAAAGACCAACTGGCACGGTAGTCTTCACGCGGATCGCATACCGTTACCTGATAATCCAGCGCCTGCGCCATCTGCGCCAGAAAGCGGCTGACAGGCCCGGCACCAATCATCAACAAACGCCAACGCGGTCCATGCAGCGTGGTCACGCAATCATTGTGCATCACTACTTCCGGCCCCGGCCTGGCCAGTGCCAGCGTGGCGACACCGGTGTGCAGATCCACCGTCCGCGCAACCAGTTGCTGCGCTTGCAGCCGGGTCAACAATTGGGCCAGTGCGCTATGCTCGCTAACCGGTTCAATCAGCAATTCAATCGTGCCGCCACAGGGCAAACCAAAGCGGTGCGCTTCGTCGGCCGAAACCCCATAGCGCACAATTTCGGGCAAACTGCGTTGCATGCCACCGCGCTTGACCCGGTCGATCAAATCATCTTCAATACAACCGCCAGAAACCGAGCCCACCACCTGACCATCTTGCGCCATCGCCAGCATTGCGCCCGGCGGGCGAGGACTGGAACCCCAGGTTTTTAGCACGGTGACCAGTTCGCAACGCAAACCGGCATGACGCCAGCGCTCGCAGGTTTGCAGGACTTCGTAATCGAGGCTATCCATGGCTGGGGTTATTTGAGTTGCTTCAGGTATTCTTCGGACAGCTTTTCAAACAGCATATGGGTTTCATCGCGCAAATACGGCCCGATCAGCGACAACACCTGATAGCAGCCGCGTGCCAGCGCGTCCGACATGGCTTGTTGTTCGGTGTATTTGCGCGGATTGCGCACGTATTCGTAAGAGAGCCAATAAGTTGCCACCACCACCATATTGGTAGCCATGGCTTCGATTTGCTTGTCATTGGCTTCCATCGCGCCTTCTTTGCGCAAATCTTCACACAATTGACGCGCCACCTTGATCTTGTGCGCCAGAATCTGTTTGAAGTGCAATTCCAGCTTGCGATTACGCGATAGCAAATCGCTCAGATCGCGGTAAAAAAAGCGATAACGCCAGATCAATTCAAACATCAGGTGCAGATACAACCACACGTCTTCGATATTGGAACGCCGCCCGTCCGGCACCGCCAGAATGCGTTCAATTTCACTTTCAAACTGCAAAAAAATGGAATTGACGATGTCGTCCTTGTTGCGAAAATGGTAGTACAGATTGCCTGGCGAGATATTCAACTCTTCTGCAATAACGGTGGTCGTGATATTCGGTTCCCCGAACTCATTGAACAGACGCAAAGATAACTCCAAAATTCGTTCGCGGGTACGGCGGGGCGCTTTTTGTAGCATGGCGGCAAATCTTTCCTGGCAGGTTCAGATAGCGACTAGCATACCACCGTTAATTGCGTTCACAAAAAAGAATGCACGA
>JBDLSU010000224.1:0-6718 GCA_039799405.1 Pseudomonadota bacterium
GCCATTTGCGCGCTGACACCCCGATTAGCGCACAACAGGCGCTGTATCTGGACCAGATCGATTTGAGTCCGTACCCGCAGCATAACCCGGTGATCGACGGCTTGACGCCGGAAAACGCCATCTATGTGATCTACACCTCCGGTTCCACCGGTAACCCGAAAGGGGTGGTGTTGTCGCATGCGGCGGTTGCCAATACCGTGTACGACAATGCTCAGGATTTTGATATCAATCACGACACCGTATTCCTGCAAACCATTTCGCTCAATTTTGATGCGTCGAGCTGGGTGATCTGGATGAGTTTGACCCACCAGGCGCAACTGGTGGTAGCCAATGCGGCGCAACAAATGGCGCAGGGTGTGGATCAACTGATCGATCAGGCCGGTATTACCCATCTGATGATGACGCCTTCCAATCTGGCGCTGCTGACAGCGCAGCCCCATGCCAGCTTGCATACCGTGATTGTTGGTGGTGACAGTTGCAGCCAGCATTTGCTGGAATCGTGGCAGCCGTTTGTGCGTTTCTTCAACGGCTATGGGCCGACTGAGACCGCAATTTGTGCCACCGTGGGCCAGTTGAACCAGTCATCCCGCATCCATATTGGCCGCCCCTTGAGTAATACCCGCGCCTATATCGTCGATCGTTTCATGAATCTGGTGCCAGCGGGTGTAGCCGGGGAATTATTGCTGGGCGGGGCAGGGCTGGCGCGTGGTTATTTGCACCGTCCCGAGCTGACCGCAGAAAAATTCATTAACACCAGCTTCTTGCCGGGGCAGCGCCTGTATCGCAGTGGCGATCTGGTGCGCTGGCTGCCGGACGGCAATCTGGAAATTTTGGGCCGCATCGATAGCCAGGTAAAAATCCGTGGTCTGCGCATTGAACTGGGTGAAATTGAACATGCGCTCAATCTCGATACGCTGGTGCGCGACGCCCTGGTGCTGGCCAAACCGTCGCCAGCCGGGCATTTGAGCCTGGTGGCGTATGTGGTACCGGCCAGCACTTATGCTGATGCAGCCAGTTGGCCGGATTTGATTGAAAAACTGGTGGCGGCGCTTGGCTTGACCCTGCCGGAATACATGGTGCCTGCGGCATTTGTCTGTCTGCAGGCACTGCCGCTGACCCCGAATGGCAAAATCGACCGCCGTGCGTTGCCGGAACCGACCTGGCAGCAGGGAATGGATCAGTACGTGGCTCCACAGAGCGAAACCGAAATCCGGTTGTGCCAGATGTGGCAAGAACTGCTCGGACTGGAGCGGGTTGGCCTGCAGGACAACTTCTTCCAGTTGGGCGGCCATTCCTTGTTGGCGACCCGTTTGCTGGCTGCCATGAATCAGGCTTTCCAGGTCAGTTTGCCGCTCAAAACCCTGTTTGCTGCGCCGACCATCGCGGCATTGCTGCCGCATTTGCAGGCGCGGCTTGAGGCTGCACAACGCGCCACCGGGCGCGGCCCGGCGCAGGCAAGCTTGCCTGCCTTGCGTCCTTACCTCGGCGCAGGGCCACTGTTGCCTTCGTATGCGCAACAGCGGCTGTGGCTGCTGGATCAAATTGAAGGCGGCAGCAGCCACTACAATATGCCGAGTGCGCTGGATATGCGTGGCGCGCTGGATGTGGCGGCGCTGACGCGCGCGCTGCATACCATTGTCGAACGGCACCAGAGCTTGCGCACCTGTTTCAGTGGCAACGAGCAAGGGCAGGTGTCGCAACTGATCCAGAGCGCCGATGCGTTCACGGTACGCACCATGGATTTGTCGCAGCTCTCCAGCGGTGAGCAGCAAATGCGCGTGCCCGCCTTGTTGCAACAGGATGCAGATCAACCATTCGATTTGAGTCGCGACCTGATGTTGCGCGCCAGCTTGTTGAAACTGGCACCCTTGCACCATGTGCTGCTGATCAATATGCATCACATTGCTTCCGATGGCTGGTCGATGTCGATTTTGATCGACGAATTTTGCCGCCTGTACCAGGCCGCAGTTGCAGGCACCACGCCGGAGTTGTCGCCATTGCCAGTGCAATATGCCGACTATGCCCAGTGGCAGCGCCAGGTATTGCAGGGCGAACTGCTGGAATTGCAGTTGTCGTACTGGACCCGCCAGTTGGCCAGCTTGCCGGAAGTACACAGCTTGCCGCTGGATGCCGCACGGCCGCAACAGCAAACTTTTGTGGGCGCGGCGCACCGTTCGCAACTCGATAGCGCCACCACCAAAGGCTTGCTGGCTTTGTGCCAGGCCAGCGGTGCCACCCTGTTCATGGGCTTGCACGCCGCCTTTTCGGTGCTGTTGGCGCGTCACAGCAATGAAACCGACATTGTGGTCGGTAGCCCGATTGCCAACCGCGAACAGGCGGAAGTGGCCGGTTTGATCGGCTTCTTCGTCAATACCCTGGTATTGCGCGCCGATTTGAGCGACAACCCGAGCTTTGCCGCCATGCTGGCGCAAAGCCGCCGTACCTTGCTCGATGCCTATGCGCATCAGCAAGTGCCGTTTGAGCAAATCGTCGAGCGCCTGTTGCCCAAACGCAGCCAGCGCTATAGCCCCTTGTTCCAGATCATGCTGGTATTGCAAAACAATAGCACCAGCCAACTGGCATTGCCGGGCCTGCAATTGCAACAAATGTCACCCGGCAAGCGGGTCGCCAAGTATGACCTGACCCTGAACGTCAGCCAGAGCGAACAAGGGCTGGCGCTGGAATGGGAATACAACGCCGATCTGTTTGGCAGCGCGCGCATCGAAGCCATGGCGCGCCACTTTACGATCTTGCTGGATGCGCTGGTGCGCAATCCGCAGCAAATGGTGTTTGAGGCCGAGATGCTGGACCGGGCCGAGCAACTGCATTTGTTGCACGACTGGAACCAGACCGCACGGCCCTACAATCTGGATTTGTGCATCCATGAACTGGTGGAAGCCCAGGTTGAGAAAACCCCGGACGCGATGGCGGTGTACCACGAACAAGCCGCACTGAGCTATGCCGGACTGAACCGCCGCGCCAATCAACTGGCGCACTACCTGATGCAAGAGCGGCAGGTACAGACGGGCGATCTGGTCGGCATTTGCGTCGAACGCTCGCTGGACGTGGTGGTCGGTATTTTAGCGATCCTGAAAACCGGTGCCACCTATGTGCCGCTCGACCCCAACTATCCGGCGGAACGACTGGCGTATATGGTGCAAGATGCGCGGGTTGATACCGTGCTGACCCAAAGCGCCGTGCGCACCAATCTGGATCTGCCGGATGCGCAAGTGCTGTGCCTGGATCATGCGCCATTGCAGGCGCTGCTCTCCGCCATGCCAGCAGACAATATTGCGCGCAGCCGCCGTGGTTTGACGCCAGGCCATCTGGCTTACCTGATTTATACCTCGGGTTCCACCGGCAACCCGAAGGGCGTGATGATCGAACACCGCAATGCGGTGGCCTTCCTGCATTGGGCGCTGGCCAGCTTCAGCCCGCAGCAGTTAAGCTGTGTGCTGGCGGCTACCTCGATGTGTTTCGATTTGTCGATCTATGAAATGTTCGCGCCGCTCTCGTGCGGTGGCTCGCTGTTGATCGTCAAAAATATCCTGGCCTTGCACCCTTATCCGCAGCATGACACTTACCCTTGCCAGATCAGCCTGATCAATACCGTGCCCTCGGCAGCCGAAGTGCTGATCGCCGGTAACCGGATTCCGGCTTCGGTCACCACCATCAACCTGGCCGGTGAAGCGCTGAAACAAAGCGTGGTCGATAGCCTGTATGCGGCTGGTTTGCAGCAGGTGTATGACTTGTATGGCCCGTCCGAAGACACTACCTATTCCACCTGGGTCTTGCGTCAGGCGCAGGGGCGCGCCAGCATTGGCAAGCCGATCCACAATACCCAGGCGTATGTGCTCAATGCGGCGCAACAACTGGTGCCCGACGGGGTGCCGGGCGAATTGTATCTGGGGGGCGCTGGCTTGGCGCGCGGCTATTTGCACCGGCCTGATCTGACGGCGGAAAAATTCATCGCCAATCCGTTTTATGACCCGGCCCAGGCCAACAGCAGCTTGCGCCTGTATCGCACCGCCGATCTGGTACGCTGGTTACCCAATGGCGAACTGGAATATCTGGGCCGTTGCGATCATCAGGTCAAGATTCGTGGTTTCCGGATCGAACTGGGCGAAATTGAACACGCCCTGAGTATTCACCCCGAAGTGCTGGATGTGGTGGTGATGGCCAAAACCTCGCAAGCCGGTGACGCCTGCCTGGTGGCTTATCTGGTGTTGGCCGGTGGCCTGAACCAAGCGGTTGCGCTGGCACAGGCAATGGAACAATTGCGTCCGGATTTATTGCAACACCTGGGCTTGACCTTGCCGGAATTTATGTTCCCGGCCGCCTTTGTGGCCTTGCCGGTATTGCCGCTGACCCCCAATGGCAAGGTTGACCGCAAAGCCTTGCCGGAACCGGAGTGGAACCAGAACCAGGGCGACTATCGCGCGCCGCAAACCGACGCCGAGCAACAGATGTGCCAGATCTGGCAAGAAGTGCTGGGCCTGCAACGGGTCGGCATGGATGATAATTTCTTCCAGTTGGGTGGTCATTCGCTGTTGGCAACCCGCTTGCTGGCCAAGGTCAACCGTCACTTTGGCGTCAAACTCAATCTGAGAACCTTGTTTTCCAGCGCGACCGTGGCGCAACTGGTGGCCGAACTGGGGACGCAAACGGCGCTGGACGAATCCGCTACAAGTACCTCCGGCGCGATAGCACCAGGTGATGCGCCATTGTCTTCGTTGGCCCAGCAACGCCTGTGGATGCTGGACCAGATCGATGGTAGCAGCCACTACAATATGCCGCTGGCCTTGCGCCTTGTCGGCACGGTCGATGCGCTTGCCATCGAACGCGCACTGGACCGGATTCTGGCGCGCCACGACAGCTTGCGTACCAGCTTTGCCAATGCCGAAGATGGCTTGTTGCGTCAGGTGGTACAGGCTGCCCGCACTTGTTCATTGGCAAAACATGATCTGTCCGGCTTGGCGCAGGCACAGCGCCAGAGCCAGTTGCAGCAATTGCAGCAGCAAGAAGCCGAACGGCCATTTGATTTGCAGCGCGACCTGCTGATGCGCGCCAGTCTGGTGAAACTGCAGGAGCGGGAACACGTTTTGCTGATCACGCTGCACTATATTGTCGCCGATGAGGTGTCGATGCAAATTTTGCTGCGCGAATTTGCCACCCTGTATCCGGTCGATAGCCATCCTGCGGGAGCGCCCGCCTTGCCCGCCTTGCCGATGCAATATGCAGCGTATGCCATGCAGCAGCGCCAGCATTTGCAAGCGGAAGGGCTGGCGCAGCAACTCGGCTATTGGAAAAACCAGTTGCAGGATTTGCCACAAGTGCATGCCTTGCCGCTGGATCGCCCACGGCCACGCGAGCAAAGCTATCGCGGTGCCAGCCTGGCACTTGAGCTTGATGCGGCGCTATGCCAACAGTTCCAGCAATATTGTCGTCAACAGGGCGCAAGCTTGCTGACCGGTTTGCACGCCGCGTTGTCGGTATTGCTGGCTCGCACCAGCAATCAAAACGATATCGTGATCGGTAGCCCGGTGCAAAATCGTGAGCAAGCCGGAGCGGCGCAACTGATTGGTTTGTTCGCCAATAATCTGGTATTGCGTAGCAATCTGGAGGGCGAACCGGGTTTTGCCGAGGTGTTGGCGCGCAGCATGCAAACCGTGGGCGATGCCTTGGCCCACCAGCAAATGCCGTTTGACCAATTGGTGGAACATTTGCAACCCCAGCGCAATGCATCGCACGCGGCCTTGTTCCAGATCATGTTGACGCTGCAAGAACCGCTGCCAGCAGCCATGCCAGCCGGTGCATTGCAGGTGCAGGTGCTGGAGCCGGTAGTAACGGTGGCGAAATATGATTTGAGCCTGAACGTGACACAACACGCCAGCGGCTTGCGTTTGAACTGGGTATATAACCGCGATCTGTTTGATGCCGCTACCATGGATGCCATGCACCAGCGCTTGCAGATTTTGCTGGCGGCGATGTTGGCCTCACCCGCGCAAAATGTTTTCAGTCTGGCCTGCCTGCAGCCGCAGGAGCAGCAATTGCTGGCCAGTTGGAACCAGACCGCGATGCCGTATGCGCAGCAACAGTGCTTGCATCAGTTGTTTGAGGAACAAGTGCAGCACAGGGCCGATGCGCGCGCGCTCAGTTATGCGGGGCAGCATTTGAGCTTTGCCGAATTGAATCAGGCAGCCAACCGTCTGGCCCACTATTTACTCAGCCAGCAACAGGTGCAGCCTGAGAGCCTGATCGGTATTTGTCTGGATCGCTCGCTGGATCTGGTGGTCAGTATTCTGGCGGTATGGAAAGCGGGCGCGGCCTATGTGCCGCTCGATCCGGCCTATCCGTCGCAACGTCTGGCGTATATGATCGAAGATGCCCGACTAAGCTGCATCATCACCCGCAGCGCGGTGTTGGACGACCAGGCGCAGGCCGGACTTGATGCGGTGTTGGCACAAGTGCCTGCAATCTACCTGGATCAGGCCGGGGTGCAGCGTGCTTTGCAGCAGCAGCGCAGCGATAGCCCGTCACGCACCGTGCTGGCGACCCACCTGGCGTATGTGATTTACACCTCCGGTTCGACCGGACAGCCCAAAGGGGTCATGGTAGAACATCACAGCGTGGTCAATCTGGCGCAAAACATTGCCGCCATGGCCTTGTGCCAGAGCGGGCAAGCCTGGGGCTGGAATGCATCGTTTGCGTTTGATGG
>JBDLSU010000225.1:0-14900 GCA_039799405.1 Pseudomonadota bacterium
CTGATTAAATCGGCCGTATTGGGGAAGCAGCGTGTCGAACAGGATTTCTCATTGGGTACCCTGCACAATGGTAGTTTTTGACGATAGGTGGGCCTGGTTTTGATTTCAACACAAGCCGTACAGTGTGCCACAGCACCAGCGGTTTTACCGATACGCAATGGCCTGGCCCCCAGCTACTGCTGGCTGCCACCGGGCCAATGGCCGGATTTGCTCAGTTTCCTGATCCAGCGCTTCCCCGCCATTAGCGCAACCGTCTGGCGCGAGCGCATGGCGCGTGGCGAGGTGGTGGATGCGGCGGGTAATGCGTTGCATACCACCAGCCCGTATCGTGCCGGGCTACAAATTTTCTACTATCGCGAGCTGCCGCAGGAAACCCCGATTCCATTTCGCGAGCAGATTTTGTTTCAGGATCAGCACTTGCTGGTGGTGGACAAACCGCATTTTCTGCCGGTTACCCCGGGCGGACGCTTCGTGCAAGAAACGCTGTTGGTGCGCCTGCGCCAGCAGCAGGATTTGCCGGATGTGAGTCCGATCCACCGGCTGGACCGGGAAACCGCAGGGGTGGTGATTTTTTCACTGCAGCGCGCCAGCCGGGGAGCATACCAGGCGCTGTTTCGTGAGCGGGCGGTGCAAAAAGTGTATGAAGCGATGGCACCGTTTCGTGCCGATCTGGCGTTACCGCTCAACTATCGCAGTCGCATCGAAGCGACGAATGACCCGGCCAAACCATTTTTTTGCATGCAGGAAGTGGCGGGTGAGCCCAATGCCGAAACCCATATCGACATCCTGCAGCGTCATGGCGATCTGGCGCATTACGAATTGCGTCCCCTGACTGGCAAAACCCACCAGTTGCGGGTGCATATGGCGGCGTTGGGGGTGCCGATTCTGAATGATGCTTTTTATCCGCTCGCCTTACCTTGCAAGGGCGATGATGTGTCGCAGCCCTTGCAACTTTTGGCGCGCTCGATTGCCTTCACCGACCCGCTCTCAGGTGCGCCACGCCATTTTTGCAGCCTGCGCCAATTGTGTGCCGGTTTGCCTGATCTGGCTTGATCAGGCGCTATCCACAGTCACAGCCGTACCCACCAGCACCACGGCCTGACCCATACTGTATTTATGCAAGCCGGAGGCAATGCCGCCATCGGTCCAGCCCGTACCCAGATGCACAATGTCACCCGCATTGCCCAATACCGTGAGGGTATTGCTTTGGCTTTTGACATTGCTGGTATTGGACATGGCCAGTACAATGGCGGCGTTGAGCGTCAGCTCGTTATTGCCGGTGCCGGTCAGGTCAAAAATTTCAATATTCTGGATAGTCGGGCGCAGGGTTACCAGATTGAGCGACAGTTCTGCCCCGTTCAGGAGCAGCGTATCAATGCCGCCACCGCCATCGATCAAGTGAAAACCGGTATCGGCGATGCTGATTTTGTCTTTGCCAGCACCCCCCAATAAAATATCGGCCCCGCCCGCGCCAATGATATTGTCATCGCCAGCCATGCCGGCAAATGCATCGTCGGCGCTGGTGCCGGTCAGGGTGTCGGCTCCGGTGGTACCAAACTTTTGGATATGGTTGCTGGCATTATTGCCAAACACCAGATAACTGGAACCGGCCACATTGGCGACGCCTTGCGCGCCGATCAGCACATCGGCCAGGCCATCGCCGTTGAAGTCGCCCACACCCGCTACCGAGCCACCCGACAAATCACCCGGAATGCCGTTCAGGCGGTAGCCACTGATGCCATCCAGACTGGCCAGATTGACGCTGGCGGTTTGCGCTGCCGTGGTGCCATACACCATAAAGCTGGCCCCGACCCGGTTATTGGCTTCGCGCGCGCCAATGATAATATCGGCCAGACCGTCGGCGTTAACATCACCGGCACCGGACACGGCCAAACCGGTCAAATCCTTGGCGGCGATGCCATCAAAGCGCACCCCGGTCGTACCATCAAGGGTGGCCAAATCCATGCTGGGGGCAAAGCCTTCTGCTTTGCCAAATACCAGATAGGCCGAACCGGCGTCGCCATTGGCGTGAAAGGCACCGATTAAAAAATCGTCATAGCCATCGCCATTAAAATCACCGATTTTGGCAACCGAACGCCCGGCGTTGTCACCGCTGGCACCATCAAAGCGCACGCCATTCATGCCATCGAGCGTACTCAAATCCAGATTGGCTTCAAAGCCGCTGGCCTTGCCAAACACCAGGTAGGCGCTGCCAGCATCGCGGTTGGCCCCGAACGCCCCGATCAGCACATCATCAAAACCATCGCCATTCACATCCCCGGCACTGCTGACGGCAAAGCCGGTATTGTCGTTTGGCCCCACCCCGGAGAGGCGAAAACCATTGCTGCCGGTCAGAGCGCTGCTTTTTACGGTGGCGGTAAAGTTGGTGGTTTTACCGAACACGATATAGGCCGCGCCGGTGGTGCCATCGGTGCCGTTCGCACCAATTAACACATCCCCCAGGCCATCGCCATTGAAGTCGCCAGCGGAAGCCACGCCGGAGCCGACCCAGCTACCTGCGCTGTCTCCATCGAAACGAAAGCCGTTTTTGCCATCCAGGGTACTGAGTTTGAAGCTACCGGTAAACCCGGCGCTTTTGCCCAGCACCACATAGGCCGAACCCGCCAGGGCCTTGCTGTTCGGGCTGGCGGCATTGGCACCAATAATAAAATCGGCAAAGCCATCGCCATTGATATCGCCCCCCGCGCCAACCGCATTGCCGGAAAATTCACCGGCTGTGCTGCCCACCAGTTGCGCGCTGGTAGACAATTTGGTGGTGGCAGTCAGGGCCGTGCTTTTGCCATACAGCAAAAAACTGGTGCCCGTGTTATTGGTGGCAGAAGCACCGATCAAAAAATCGTCAAAGCCATCGCCATTCACGTCGCCCACCCCGGCCAGCGCCATGCTGGACGCCACCGTGGCATCAAAGCGGCTGCCATTCGTGCCGTTCAGATCGCGCAAGCCGAAATTATTGGCGGGCACGGTAAAGTTGAGCGTGGTGACATCGCTGATGCCGACATACGGGTTTTCAACCCGGTCGGTAATCGCACCTTTGTCGATCAAGACCCGGTAGCTGCTGCCATTTTGCAAATCGTCCGTCGGATTGATGGTAACGGTGCGGCCGACAAAGCTGACCTGGTTGCTGTCGGTAATGGCAATGGTGCGGCTGTCAATGCCGTTGCTGATCAGGATATTGCCGGTGCCGGCCTGTACGTTTTCGCTAAAAGTCAGCACGATATCGGATGAGGCCAGTACCGGTGCGGCATTGTCAAACGGGGTGCTGGCCGTGAGCGTGGGTGCCAGGGTATCTTGCACAATCGGCCCCAGACGCGGCAGCGCTTGCGCCACCAGTGCCTCAAACCGCTCTGGCTCCAGTTCGACGGCAACGCCACTTAAATCATTCCCCGCCACCCCGTTTTGAATCAGCAATGAAATATTCAAGCCCACATATTGAATTTGCGCGATTTTGGTCAGGCTGGCCAGGGGCGTACTCTCTGCCACTGCCGCCAGAGCCAGGTTGAGGGAGGCAATCAGCAGCCCGGCCTCACCGACCATGGCATCAATCATCACTTGCTGTTCGGCGCTGGCCCCCAGAATGTGGGCACCATCGGAAATGACCAGTTGAATCAGTTCCGCCGAACTTAAGTCGGCGCTATCGGGCAAAATCTGGTTGAGTAAGGCATCGGTCAGGGCTTGAAATACAGCGCTTTGGGTACTGCCATTCTCTTGCGCGCCCAACCCTGCACCTTGTAAAAACGCCGCCGCTTGCGTGACGATGGTGTTGATTTGCGCGGTGACCATTTGCACCTTGAGCGCTTGCGCCTGCGCTTCCGCGCTGGCACCACTCTTAATGGCAGCGCCAATCGGGTCAAAGCGGCTAATATCGATGGTGGCGTCAAGCTGCAAACGGGCGCTCAGAAAAGTGAGGGCTTCGGCCAGGCCATATTGCCCGGTTACCATCAATTTTTGCAAAACGGTAGTCAACGGCGTTATCACGGTCGATCCGGCTGGTGCCAGATATTGTCCTTCCTGAAACTGGGTAGTTGCAATATCGCGGCCATTTTGCGCCACCAGTATGCCATTGAAATTTTCATGCCCGGCCAGTGTGAAGTTGCCCTGAATATTTGAAGTGGTCCCATACTCGTTGCCATCTTGTCGGCCATTCTGGTTTTGGTCGATGAAAACGCTGGCACCTTTGATATAGCCATCCAGTACCATGCCCTTGGTATTCAGATAAGGGGCAGGTACACCGGTATAGCTGTCATTGGCATACAGTTGCGTGATCAGGGTGGTACTGTCGAGTTTTAGCGCGGCATCAATCTGGGCGCGGGTCGGTGTGCTGCCAAGCAGGGTCTGGTATTGCACCACGACCTTGATTTCCGGATTTTTATTGGTGATCAATTCTTGCGAATTGGCAAAAAAATTCAAGACTTCGGCGCGGGTTTGCTTATTACCCGTCAGCCCGGCCAGCCAATAGGCTTTACCTGCGGCATCGGCCGTGCGCCCCAGCACGTTTTTATAGAGCAGATCGACAAAATTGGCATCCGTCACTTTACTGCCATAAAGGGTAGCAAATTCAGCCGAACGTACAAAGTCAGCGCTGATTTGGCCGATTGAAGCACCGGCACGAAACGCCGTGACCCAGTAACTCAGCCCGGCGGCATCCGGAATCCGGCCAAAGGCGGCATAGTACAGGCGCGCAATTGGCAGCACAATGCCGCCATATTCATTGCTGTCCAGAAAACTCTGGGTGGCCTGAGCCGCATTTACGGTGGTGCTGTCGATCAGGTTGACCCAATAATCGCGCCCCACCAGATCGGCACTACGCCCCAGGAATTTGGTGAAAAGTTGTTCAACAAAGCTCGTGGTGCTCATACGGGTCTACCCTGCACGCTGGCGAAATGGATGGTCGCTAAAGTATAACGCGAACCCAACCCGGCAGTCGCCGGAACAGGCGGGGCTTTATGCGCCAATCCATGGCTTTACTGCCATGCCACTGGCATCATGACTTCACGCCAGTGAAAATATAGCCATCGTCGCGGCTGCCGTTAATGCCGATGGAATACCATGCCTGACCGTTGGGATCATAAAAACCGATGCCATTGACCGTAGTATTCGGGGTCTTGCAAGGCGCAGCACCGAAGGTAAGCGAGACATTATAAGCATTGATCTTGCTGCTGGCGCTAATGTTGCCAGTGATACGGCAAGAACTCAATACCGTGGTACTGATAGCGCCGTTGCTGTCAATCTTCAGGGTTTGTACGGTGGAAGAATCTTTTTGCAGGCCGATGCCCAGATACGTGCCCGCCACGGTAGCAACCGGGGTGGCCTGGGTCAACGAAGCATTGTAGTTACTGGTAAAGCTGATATTTTGCTTGCTGCCCAGGCTGCTGAAGCTGCCGTTGAAGGTTTGTTGCGCCTGTACCTGGCTTTGCATCACAGTGGGCTGGATTGCCAGTGTGCTCAAATTGAAATCATAGGCGCGGGTCGAATTAAATTGATTGTTTTCCACCTTGCCATAACCGCTGATGATGCCATCAAAACTGTTGGGTTGGCCAGACGGACTGTAAAGAGTCCAGAATACGCCATTTTCCAACACCACCGAAACCAGCTTGCGTCCATCGCCGCTATTACCCTCCCATAAACCACTGGCGGCACTGGCTACCGGCATCGGGGTGAAGCTGATGCCATTACTGATGCTGGGCGCA
The DNA here is from genome assembly GCA_039799405.1 of Pseudomonadota bacterium. Classification (GTDB taxonomy): domain Bacteria; phylum Pseudomonadota; class Gammaproteobacteria; order Burkholderiales; family Burkholderiaceae_D; genus CAMBDR01. The sequence goes on from JBDLSU010000225.1 coordinate 5,709, forward strand.
ACCCGGCTGATGTTTTCACCGCTTTCGCTGATTAGTGCCAGCACCTCTTCCCGCGAGAAACCGTTCTTGATGGCATCAACCCAGAATCTGGCACCGCCTGCATCCGGGCTACGCTGCAACACATTGGTATAGATTTTGTCAACAAAGACTTCCGGCGTCGTATCACTGCCATAGGCGACGGTAAATTCCGGGCTGCGAATAAAGCCAGCCGCAATATCGCGCAAAGTGGTATGGCGATCCAGTGCATCAATCCAGAACCCGAGCCCGCCTGCATCCGGGGTGCGGTTAAGGGCCGCCTGGTACAAGCGATAAGCTTGTCCGGCATGCCCGCTTAAATCCAGCGCCACATTCACATCAGCAAACTGCACCCGTACCGAACTGCTGACATCAACCGACCCTTGCTGGCCGACGATATCGGTAATTTTAAAACCATTGGCGGTAGGCTCAATGCGAAAATTGCCGCGCACGCCGGACAAGACCAACAAATTATCAATCGGTGCGTCAATCGCCTGGCTGACGCCAGGTAACAAGGCTGCACTCAGGGTGAGGGCAGCAAGCAGGGTTTGGGCAGGAGATTTCAGCTTCATGAGATTCACCTTTGCGCTAAGACGGTTCAAGCCCGTTATTTTGACAGAGTGTGTGATTGTTGTGCAAAGAAAGTGTAACAAAAAGCCAGTAAATTACTACGCTGCAAACGCTGGATGCTGCGGCGGCCAATGCTTACTTCGCCTTTACCGTGCGCGCCTTCACATCAACCAGATAATGATTACCCTTTTCGTCAATGATCAGCAAATGCTTGCCCTGTTTTTTCATGCTGGTAATGAACACATCCTGCACATCGCGTTCCAGTTCCGGGTCGATTTTGGTTTCATACACCTTGAGTGTCCATAATTTTTCACCGCTTTTCTTGTTGTGGGCCGCAATATAACCGCCATTTTGGTCCAGCCCTTCGGCACGGCCGAAGTGGATCACGCTGTATTGCACCGCGCCAATACTGACCGGGGCGATGTCGGCCGGGCCAGCGCGTTTCATCGCGCGTTTGGCTTGCGGCGGCGGGGCGTCCTGGGCTGCGACCGGGGGCAGCGCGTGCATGACCAGCATGCCAGCCAGCAGACGTGGCAGCCAGTGGTGGGAAAAGCGCGACAGGGGAGAACTTGAAAACATGGTAGCAACCTTATAAAAGTGAGGATTCGGTTCCGGACGGCGACGAGCTTGTGCGATGATTGTACCCGAGCCGGGCAAACTGGCTGGGCTGGATCGTCAAATATTTGTCGGGAAACAAAACATGGGAAAACGGGTGGTTTTGATTACGGGTTGTTCCAGCGGCATCGGCCTGGCTTTGGCGCAAGCCTTTCGCGCGCGCGATTGTCTGGTGGTGCCAACCGCGCGCCGGGCGCAAGATGTGGCAACCTTGCGCCAGCAAGGCTGGCAGGCATTGCAACTGGACGTGACCAAGGCCGAGAGTATGGCGCAAGTGGTGGCCAGCATTGAGCAGGACTATGGCAAGCTGGATGTGCTGGTCAATAATGCCGGTTATGGTCAGTTTGGTGCGCTGATGGATTTGACGCTGGACGATTTGCGCCGCCAATATGACACCAATGTATTCGCCCCGGTGGCACTGGTGCGCGCCGCACTGCCGCTGCTAAGGCGCAGCGCTTCGGCCCGGGTGGTGAATATCGGCAGTGTTTCCGGCCTGCTGACCACCCCGTTTGCGGGCGCGTATTGTTCCAGCAAGGCGGCGCTGCATGCCTTGTCCGATGCATTGCGCATGGAACTGGCCCCGTTCGGCATGCATGTAATTACCATTCAGCCCGGTGCAATTCAATCGCGCATGGGGGAAAACGGGGCGGCCCAGGTGGTAATTCCGCCCGATTCAGCGTATCAACCCATCGCTCAGGCCGTGCATGCGCGTTCCACCTTGTCGCAGCAAGGGGCCAGCCCGGCCAATCAATTTGCCGAACAACTGGCGCAAGCGGTCTTGAAACCCAAACCGGCGCGCCTGGTACGCCTGGGTAATAACAGTTTCAACGCCTGGTTTTTGGCGCGCTGTATTCCGCAAGCCTTGCTCGACAGCAAAATGATGCGTTATTTCAGTCTGGACCGACTCAAACCTTAGCGCGCCCGTCCGCGTGCTGCGGTTTGTGGACGTTTTGCGTTGACTGCCTTGCCGAAATTTGCCCCGGCCACCTTATTACCCGCTTTACCCGTACCCGCTTTACCAGCACCAGCACTGCCCGTACCCACTTTACCTGCACCAGCGTTTTTCGCACCGGATTTGACCCGCACCTCTTGCGCCTGATGCTTGCGTTGCGTCAGCGCAGATTGGGCCGATTCGGCATTACCTTCCAGCGCACTCCAGGCTGGCACCAGATGCTTGGCCCCGTTGCCGATCAAATCGCTACGCCCCATGCGCTTCAAACCGTCACGCAGAATCGGCCAGTTGGCCGGATCGTGGAAGCGCAAAAACGCTTTGTGCAAGCGCCGCACCTGGCCGCTACGCGCGGTTTCCACGCCTTCCGAATCTGCCGTCACCTTTTTCAGGGGATTTTTGCGGGTGTGGTACATGGTGGTGGCCATGGCCATCGGGGTCGGCATAAAGGTTTGCACCTGATCCAGCTTGAAATCGTTTTTCTTCAGCCACAAGGCCAGATTCAACATATCTTCATCGGTACAGCCGGGGTGGGCCGCGATGAAGTAGGGAATCAGGTATTGTTTCTTACCTGCTTCGGCCGAATAGCGCTCGAACATGCGCTTGAATTCATCATAACTGCCAATGCCCGGCTTCATCATCTTGGACAAAGTGTTTTCTTCAGTATGCTCGGGTGCGATTTTCAACAAGCCGCCGACGTGGTGGGTCACCAGCTCTTTCACATACTCGGGCGAGCGTACTGCCAGGTCATAGCGCAAGCCGGAACTGATCAGGATTTTTTTCACGCCCGGCAAAGCGCGCGCCTTGCGGTACAGCGAAATCAATTTGCTGTGATCGGTGTTCAAATTCGAGCAAATGGTCGGGTAGACGCAAGACAAGCGGCGGCAGGATTCTTCAATTTCCTTGCTCTTGCACGCCAGGCGGTACATATTGGCGGTTGGCCCACCCAGATCGGAGATGGTGCCGGTAAAGCCCTTGGTTTTGTCGCGAATTTCTTCAATCTCACGCAAAATCGATGGTTCGGAACGGCTCTGGATGATGCGCCCCTCGTGTTCGGTAATCGAACAAAAAGTGCAACCGCCGAAGCAACCGCGCATGATATTGACGGAAAAACGGATCATTTCCCAGGCCGGAATACGGGCGTTGCCGTAGCTTGGATGCGGTGCGCGGGCGTAGGGCATGCCGTAGACGCCATCCATTTCATCCATCGCCAGCGGCAACGGTGGCGGATTGAGCCAAACGTCGCGATTGCCATGCGCCTGCACCAGCGCGCGTGCGTTGCCGGGGTTGGATTCCAGGTGGAACACGCGCGAAGCATGCGCATACATCACCGGGTCTTGCGAAACTTGCTCGTAGGATGGTAGGCGCACCACGGTTTTGTTGCGGACTTCCTTCATCGCGGCCAGGCGTTCTTCGCGGCTCATGATCTTGATGGGCTTGATGACCGGGGCCGGGGTTGGGGCGGGGGCTGGGGCGGCAGTAGCTTCACCGCTTACGCCCACTGCGCCCGCAGCAGCGGCCAGTGGCGCGCTGTTTTGGCTGGCGCAATCGGATTTGTTCTCCGGTGCCATCGCATACGGGTCGGGGTGGGTATCCACCTTGCCGGGGGTATCGACGCGGGTGGAATTGGCTTCGCTCCATTCCGGGTCCGGCTTCCAGCCCGGTGCTGCCATGAAGGCGGTGCCGCGCAAATCGCGAATTTGTTTGATATCTTCGCCCGCTGCCAGGCGGTGGGTCAGCGCCACCAGCGCCCGTTCGGCATTGCCAAACAGCAGCAAATCGGCCTTGGAATCCGGCAACACCGAGCGCCGTACCTTGTCCGACCAATAATCATAGTGCGCAATGCGGCGCAAACTGGCTTCGATACTGCCGATGATTACATTCGCATCAGGAAACGCTTCGCGGGCGCGCTGCGCATACACCACCACGGTGCGATCCGGCCGCTTGTTGGGTTCGCCGTTCGGGGTGTAGGCATCTTCGGAGCGGATTTTGCGATCTGCGGTGTAGCGGTTGACCATGGAATCCATATTGCCCGCCGTTACGCCAAAATACAGGCGCGGCTTGCCCAGAACCCGGAACGCTTCGGCCGACAGCCAGTCCGGCTGGCTGATAATCCCGACCCGGTAGCCTTGCGCCTCCAGCAAACGCCCGACCAGCGCCATGCCAAAGCTGGGGTGGTCGATATAGGCGTCGCCGGTGACCAGGATAACATCGCACTGGTCCCAGCCGAGCGCGTTCATTTCTGCCCGTGACATCGGCAAAAACGGGGCCGCAGGTGCGCGCTTGGCGGCACTGGGGACGGAGGCAAACAGATTTTTAGTTGGGTTCATAGGGGCGATATTGTACCCGATTAATCGCCCGGGGGTATGCTTGGCCCTGCTGCCACCAAGGTTGGAAATTATCGCAGCTTAAGCACAGTTTAAGCGCAGTTTAAGCACAATCAGCCTTGGTCAGCGTCGTCATCTGCCAGCAACTGCTCCAAACGTCGCGGATAATGGTTTAAAAAATCACGCGTCACCGCATAGTGTTCGGTATCTTCATAATCCACCTTGCTGATGCCCTCGCCATCAAACTGTAAAATTTGTGCCCGTGGGTAAGACAGCAGGATCGGCGAATGGGTGGCGATGATGAATTGCGAGCCTTGCCGCACCAGTTGATCAATCGCCACCAACGCCGCCATTTGACGATTGGGCGACAGCGCGGCTTCCGGTTCGTCCAGCAAATACAGGCCGCGATCACGAAATTTATGCACCAGCAGCGCCATGAAGGCTTCGCCGTGCGAGCGCGCATGCAGTGATTTGTCGCCATAACCACGCAAATAGCCGACTTCATCCATATACGTGGCGACGTTGAAAAAACTTTCCGCACGCAAAAAGAAGCCGTCGTCCGGGAAGCGGGTATCGCGCGACAGGCGCAACACCGAATGCAGCGGAGAGACCGATTCGGTAGTCTGAAAACGCACATTGCGGGTACCGCCTTCAGCGCTATAACCGAGCGCCACCGCCAGCGCTTCCAGAATGGTGGATTTGCCCGCGCCATTTTCGCCGACGAAAAATGTCACATTCGGATGGAATTTGATCAATTCCAGATCGCGCACCGCCGGAATATTAAACGGGTAACGATCAAAATCAATCACCGCGTCCGGGCGGAAGCAGGCGGAAAACAGATAGGGTTTGCTGGCTATCGACATGATTCGACACGGGTGTTGGCAGTGCTGCACATGATAGCAAATTCAGCGCTTAATCCCGATCCTTTAAAATTGCCTCACCCTTGACCAGCCAGGCCGTGCCGAACAACACATCGGCCACCGATTCCAGCCAAAATTTGGGGTGCAGCGCCTTGCTGGTAGCGGGATCGAAAACAAACCCGGAGACCACAATCAATACCAGACACACGATCAAGCCATAGCCGCAAAAACTGTACACCCGGTTGCGCAACAGCTTGCGCGGCGTCAAAATGCCATGGCTGCTTTTGCGAAACAAGACCAGGCAAAAATACACCAGGCAAAGAAAGAACATGGATGCCGACAGAGCGTGGATGTTGCTGGAAATCAGGGCGTTGCCAGTCGCACCGCTGGCAGGTGCGGTTGGAAACAGTGCCGTCACCAGCGCGGCCAGTGCCGCCAGTTTGCTGACCCGGGCGTCGTGGTCGTCATAGCCGCGATAGCTGAACAAAAACGTACTCATCGCCACCAGACTGCCGACATATACATTGCGCATGATGGTGTGGTAATACGCGCTGATCGAGTCTTCCAGCCCGGGGCCTTCAAACCAGTATTTGCCCAGTGCCACCACAAGCGGCAGCAATATGCCAATCCAGCCGATGGCCTTGCGTAAATCGAGATACGACATCAACAAATTATCCTGAGCGGGCAGCGGGGCATTCATGGTGACTCCAGGGTGGGCAATCAAACAGGCGAACCAGCCCGTATCTTACCGATGTTTCTGCCCAAGCACGCCATGCTGGCAGGAAACAAGCCAATTTTTGCCCGATTGATGTTTTATTTTGCCCTTGAAACGATGGCTCAAGCTGGTGCGGCCGCAACGTCTGAGCTGCACCCCGGTGATTTCGTTACAGATGTTGTTTTACGCAACGCCAGCGCGCGCCTGCCTTGTCGTGCGCTGGCCTGTTGGCACAGATTGGCCCCGGGGCTTGCCAAAATAGTGGAAAATGCGGATTCTGCTGTTTTTATCACAACCGCATCCGGGGGACATCAACGTGGCATCGCATTTGCGTAAATCGATCTATCGTAGTGCCGCTATCAACGCAGCGTTGGTGCTGATGATCGGCCTGGCTACGGCAGCGATGACGCACAGCCTGGATCTGGGCTCGCGCAATTTGCTGGTCTTGCTGCTGGCCACCTTGTTGATCGGCACGATTGCGGCCTGGGTAAAAATGCATTCGATTGTCGAAAACCTGTTGCGCCTGATTCCCAAAGCCAGCACCTGGTGCCGGGTGCCGCGCGGCCAGCCAATCAATGGCATCAACATCGACTGGCAAGCCATGGATGCGCATGCGGCGCAATTGAAAACGCTGGGCTTTCTCCATGTGGGTGATTTTAGCCCCTGGCCACTTGGCAAGCACATGGCCAGCGTATCGGCCATGTATGGCGACAGTAACGCCACGACCCTGCTGGAAATCCGCTGCCTGCAGGCCGCCCCCCATGCCCGGGCCACGGCGGGCCAGGACGATGGCATCTATTTCTCGATTTTTACCGTGCTGGGCGGCAATATCCGGGTTACCACCACCAACCATGCGCCGCAGGCGCGCGACTATTTGATGCGCAGCGTCGGTGACGTAATGGCGGCGTACCCCGGGCAAAGCCTGACGGTTCTATTGGAAAAGCATCGCCGTCTGATACAAAACCTGCGCGAGCGCACCGCTCAGGGGCCGGTAACCGGGCTCAGCATGAAACGCTATGTATTACTGCAACGCGAGCGCTTTGAATGGGTGCGCTTGCGCCTGCGTGAATTGGGCGGCTATAAAGTCAGCGTCGAATATGACTGGTTTGAAGCCAATCCCGCACTCAACTATGCCCCGTCTTCCGCAACCCTGGCTGCCTTGCCCTGTCGCGGACTTGATGCACTGGACACCAGCCCGCTGGCACAAACCGCGCCCCCGCTGCGGGAATGGGATGAGAGCCAACGCAACCAGAATAAGCAGGTATACGCTGCAACTGGAAAAGATGCGCAGACAGAAAGCGGCGATGCGCCCGACACTGCCCGCTTGCACCAGCAAGTCGCACGGGCCGCCAACTGGTTTTACTGGATTGCCGCGCTGTCGGTGTTTAATTTTGTGGCCGAGGCCATCGGCAGCAACTGGGGTTTTGCACTCGGGCTGGGGCTGTCGCAATTGCTTGGCGTGGGGGCCAAGAATTTTCTGGCCAGCGAAGCGCCCGGTGCGGCAGTGTTTGCCATGTATGCCGCTGCCGCCGGTAGCATTGCCTTCTTTGCCGCCTGCGGCTGGTTTGCACGCAAGCCCTCGGTTTTTGTGTTTATGGTGGGGATTGTATTTTTTGCGCTGGACACGCTGATCTTTTTAATTGCGCTCGATGGCATGGGGATTGCAATCCACCTGGTCGCGCTATACTTCCTGCGCCAGGGCGTCCCCGCCGCTCGCACCTTGCGGGCAGATGAGGGATAGCGCCGATGGGATAGCGCCGGTAGCATAGCGTCGGTAGCATGGCGCGGGCGGAATCGCTGCAACCGGCAGGGGTTTTGTTATGGTTTATTTTGTGGTTTATTTCAGCAGCTTGATTTCAAACAATTTGGGCCAATGTTTGCCCGTTACAAACAGGCGGCGTTTGTCTGCATCCCAGGCGATGCCATTCAACACATCGGTATGGCCGTCTACATAATCACGCGCCGGTAACAATCCGCTCAAATCAATCCAGCCCAGCACCTTGCCACTGGCCGGATCAATCCGCGCAATGTGATTCGATTGCCAGATATTGGCATAGATTTCACCATCGACCCATTCCAGTTCATTCAACTTGTCGATGGCGCTACCATCGGCCGTAACCTTGATGCGGTAGCTTTCCTTGAGCGTTGCCGGATTTAAAAAACGCAATTGCGCGCTGCCGTCGCTCATGATGATGTGCTTGTCATTGCGCGTCAAACCCCAGCCTTCACCCGGGTAGCTGAAGCGTTTTTCCGGCGCAAAGGTTTTCAGGTTATACACAAAGCCGACTTCGGATTGCCAGGTCAGTTCAATCAGACGATTGTCCCACCAGACGATCCCTTCACCAAAATAACCCGCTTCGATATCCCGCTTTTGCAGTACTTCACCCGTTTCCAACTTCACCTTGCGGATCGAAGAGCGGTTCAGCAAACCCGTGCTTTCGTATAAAAAGCCATCTTTGAAAAACAAGCCCTGGGTGAAGGCATTCGGGTCATGCGGGTAGGTGCGCACCACCTGCACCTTTTGCACCGGCAAGGCCGAAGTCGCCTCTTGCGCAGGCAGCAAGAGCAGCAGCGTAATCAAAAGTGGGGTAAACAGAGCTTTCATCATTGCGGATCAGGTCAAAAACAGTAAGCCGCATTATAGCGGGTAAGCACCATGCATTGTGCCGGCATTGTGGCGGCAAGCCTGTGCTGGCATTGTGGCGGCAAGCCTGTGCTGGCGGATCGCGTATAATGGCGCGCTCCGGATTGACCCGGCTTGATCCACCGCACACTTCATTTTTCGTCAGGGCGCAGCATGCAACAACTTGAATTTCAACTGGAAAGCGAATTTATCGAACTCAACCAGCTTTTAAAACTGGTCGGTCTGGTCGATAGCGGTGGCGCAGGCAAAATGCTGGTAGCAGCGGGTGGCGTGTTGGTCGATGGCAAGCCGGAAAGCCGTAAAACCGCCAAAATTCGCGCCGGACAAAGCGTGAAACTGGGCGATGTGCGCATCCGGGTGCTGGGGCAGTAAGCGCCTGTACCGGATTAGCGCCGGATGGTTTGATCCAGAAACGCTGCGATTTGGCCTGGTAATACGACATGAAATTGCTCGCGGTCGAAGCCATCCGGGTCGCTGGCCGGGCGGAAACCCGGGGT
>JBDLSU010000226.1:0-3339 GCA_039799405.1 Pseudomonadota bacterium
CCTTATACATGAAAAAACGCCAGAAGCTGCTTTGCGCCGCGATGGTGCCGCGCGAGACATCGAGTAAATAGGAAATGCCCTGAAACGTGAAAAACGATATGCCCAGTGGCAGTACGATTTCCGGCACTGGCAAGCGCGATTGGAGCATCTGGTTCAGGCTGGCAGCGAAAAAGCCCAGATACTTGAAATACACCAGTAGCGCCAGATTGGCGCTAATGCCCAAAACCAGCCACCAATGGTGTTGCGGGTGCGCTGCTGGCTGTTGATGTGCCTCCGGATCCAGGGGCTTGTGTCGCTGCCTGCTTTGGCGCTGGCGTGACAGCGCAAACCCGACCCCATAATTGAGCGCCGACGACGCCAGCAACAGCAATACAAAGCGCGGTTCGCCCCAGGCGTAAAAGATCAGGCTGGCTAATAGCAAAACACCATTTTTCCATGGCAGCAGGTAATACAGGCATAAAAACGCCGGAAAGAAGTAAAACAAAAAAGTGACGGAGCTAAACAGCATAAACGGGCAGGGCCAGGGTTAGGGTGCGCAATGCTTGCCCTGTCAATGGTGTGTGCTCATGGCAGAATTGCAGCAGGCTTGTCAATGCGCGTCAAATTTTGACAAGCGCGCATTTTATCATGCTTTATTTGGGTATCGGCCCAGCCTTGCTTGGTGAAAACCGGGCACCATTGGCCTGGATTCGGATACAATTGGCGGCTTCCCCCGATGAATCAGATTTGATGGAGAATGGTTATGGAAAAAATGTCACAAGATGCATTGCAAGACTTTAATAGCATGATCAATCGCGATCCCGCATCAGATAGCGCAGACCGCCGTAGCTTTTTGCAAACGGCCATGGGTGTCGGTTTTGCCGCTGCCGCCCTGCCGGTGGTGGCACAATCGGTGGTCAAGACCGATCAGGCCGGTTTGACCGCAGGTGAAATCACGCTCACCATCAAAGGGCAAAAAGTGCCGGTGTATCGCGCCATGCCGGAAGGCAAGAAAGATTTGCCCGTGGTGATTGTGGTATCGGAAATTTTTGGTGTACATGAACACATCGCCGACGTCGCACGCCGCTTTGCCAAGCAAGGCTATCTGGCGCTGGCCCCGGAAATGTTTGTACGCCAGGGCGATGCCGCCAACCAACCCTCGGTGGCGGAACTGATCAAGAACGTGATCAGCAAAGTGCCGGACGCCCAGGTGATGGAAGATATCGATGCCTGCGTGGCCTGGGCCAAGGCCAATGGTGGCAATACCGATAAGCTCGGCATCACCGGTTTTTGCTGGGGTGGGCGCATTACCTGGTTGTATTCGGCTTACAATCCGGCGGTCAAGGCCGGGGTGGCCTGGTATGGCCGTCTGGTGGGTGACAAGAACGAATTGCAAACCCAGTACCCGGTCGATGTGGCGGGCAAGTTGAAAGGCGCGGTACTCGGTTTGTACGGTGCCAAAGATACCGGTATTCCGCTCGAATCGGTCGAAAAAATGAAGGCGGCGCTGGCTGGTGGCAGCAGCAAATCCGAATTTGTGGTCTACCCGAATTCCGGCCATGCCTTCCATGCCGATTATCGCCCCAGCTATGTGGAAGTGGACGCCAAAGACGGCTGGAACCGTTGTCTGGCCTGGTTTAAAGCCAATGGTGTGGCGTAAAGTAGTGATCGGCATCCGCTGTTGCAGAAAGTCCCTGTTGTGAGAGGTTCAAATTAGTCCGATATTGTTATACATCTTGCTCGCCACCATGGTTGGTGGCGCGGTAAGTATCACGGCAGCAGCGATTTTTTCGTTTTCCGTTCTGTCCAAAGTGGTGGAGCGCATGGTCAGCCTGTCGGTTGGCATCATGCTCTCCACCACGTTTTTGCACGCCTTGCCGGAAGCATTTGAATCGCAAGCTGACCCGCGCACGCTGTTCGCGGTGTTGCTGGCGGGGTTGTTTGGCTTTTTTGCGCTGGAAAAAATGGCGATCTTGCGCCATTCGCACCACCACGAGCACGACGGCCATCAGCACGAGCATGGGCATGATGCGCATGAAGCCGGTAAAGCGGGCTGGATGATTCTGGTCGGCGACGGCGTACACAATTTCACCGATGGCATCCTGATCGCCGCCGCCTTTCTGGCCGATCCCAAACTTGGCCTGATCACCTGTTTTGCCATCACCGCGCATGAAATCCCGCAAGAAATCGGCGACTTTATCGTCTTGCTGAACGCCGGTTTTTCCCGCGCCCGGGCCTATTGCTACAACCTTATTTGTAGTCTGCTGGGCGTGGTTGGCGGGGTAGTCGGCTACTTCATGCTGGATCGCGCCAATGCTTTGATTCCGTATGCGCTGGTGTTTGCCTCGTCCGGTTTCATCTATATTGCGGTTAGCGATCTGATGCCGCAAATGCAACGCCGCGCCACCTGGCGCGAAACTATCCCCCAGGTGATTTTGATCACGGTGGGGGTGGTAATGGTGTTATTGATTACCGGCCAGATGCACCTGTAGATTGAAATTTCTTACGCGCCCACCGCGACCGGGCGGCTGCTGTCGGCACACCATTCGCTCCAGGAGCCTGGGTACAAAGCCGCGCCCGGCATGCCCGCAATTTCCAGCGCCAGCAGGTTGTGGCAAGCGGTGACACCGGAGCCGCATTGCATGATGGCGTGGTTCACATCGGGCAGGAGCGCAGAAAATTCGGCACGTAACTGTTCGGCCGGTTTGAATTGGCCATTGGCGTCCAGATTATCTTTGAAGAAGCGACTTTTCGCGCCCGGAATGTGGCCTGCCACCGGGTCGATGCTTTCATTCTCACCGCGAAACCGGTCCGGTGCCCGCGCATCCAGAATCTGATCCATGTTGCTGTCCAGATTATTGAGCACATGCTGCACATCCACGCTGCGCACCAGGCTGGGGCCTTGCACAATATTGCCCGGTTCCAGCGTGGTGAGGCTGGTGACCAGTTCACCGCCTGCCGCTTGCCAGGCTGCAACCCCGCCATCCAGTACCGCCACTTGGGTATGGCCGATCCAGCGCAACATCCACCACAGGCGCGCTGCGTACATGCCGCCGTGCGCGTCATACGCAATCACCTGGGTATGGTTTGAGATACCGAAACGGCGCAGGGTGGCGATAAAGGTTTCCGGTTGTGGCAGCGGGTGACGACCGCGAAAAGTGCCGTCGGCAGCGGTTTTGGCGCTGGATAGATCATGATCAATCTAGGCAAATTGCGCACCCGGCAAATGCCCGGCGGCAAAGGCATCTGGCCCGGCTTGCGGGTTGAGCAAATCGTGGCGACAATCCAGAATGACCCAGTTGTGGGCTTGAGTTTGACTGGCTTGCTGTGCCAAATGTGTGGCAGAAATAATGGTTTGCA
>JBDLSU010000227.1:0-2807 GCA_039799405.1 Pseudomonadota bacterium
ATCTGCAAAAAATCAAACAGATGGCACCCAAGGGCAGTTTGAGTCAGGTAGATGAAAAATCGATTGACCTGCTTACCAAAATTTTTGAAACCGTGTTTGTTGACCGCCAAATTCCGCAGGAACTAAAGTCGCTGGTCGGCTTGCTGCAAATGCCGGTACTGAACGAAGCCCTGCAAAACAAGGAATTTTTCTATCAGGAACAACACCCGGCGCGACGCTTGCTGGAACTATCCACCCAACTTAGCCTGGATTGGGAACAGCGCAATCCGGGTCAGGACCCGATGTATCTGGCGCTCAAACGCAATATCGCCAAACTGCAAAAACAATCGGTGCAACAAGCCAATTTGTTTGCCGAAGTGGTGGCCGAGCTGGAAACCATTTTGCAAGAAGAGCAGCAAGCCACCGAACAAACCATCTCCGCACCGATTGCCGCTGCGCTCAAGCAAGAAAAAACCCTGCAAGCTTCCATCTCCGCCAAAAATGAAGTGGCGATGCGTATTGGCACGGGCGAAGTGGTGGCCTTTGTCGAAACTTTTTTGGAAGACAAATGGGTGTCGGTATTGACGATTGCCTACAGCGTGCAAGAAGAAAAGCCGGAAGCGCTGAAAAATGCCGTGAAAACCATGGACGACCTGATCTGGAGCGTGAAGCCCAAGATTACGCCAGAACAGCGCAAGGAATTCATCGCCAAGCTGCCAACCATGCTCTCCAACCTGAACAAATGGTTGAATGTGATCAAATGGGACGATGCCGACCGGCTGCAATTTTTTGCCGAACTGGCCGAAACCCATGCCTCCATCGTGCGCGCCCCGCTGGAATTGTCGCCCGAGCGCCAATTGCAGATTTCAATGGAAGTAGCACAAAAAGCGGCAGAACGGCGTCTGGAAAAACAAGCCAAACTGCAGGCCAACCAGGCTCCGGCCGAGCCGGAACCGCCTTTGCCCGGCTTTGATCAATTGCAACGTGGCATGTGGCTGGAAATTCTTGGCCCCGACGGCACCTTGGGACGCTCCAAACTGGCCTGGATCAGCCCGATGCGCAGCTTGTATATCTTCTCCAATAATAAAAAACAGGAAAATTTCTCGCTCTCCAGCGAACAACTGGCCGAAGCCTTCCGCGCCGGTAATGCCAAAGTATTGCGGGTCGGTGGTGATGCCTCGCATGATCTGGTTGCCAATGCCGTGGCGCATGCGCTTTCCGGGCAAGCTGCCTGAGCTGACTGACTTGCCTGAGCTGACTGGCGCGCAATAACGTCGTCGCCCGCCGGATTATTCTCACCGGTCGGGCATTGAAGCGGTTTTAATTTGCTAAAATCGGTCACCTGCTTTTTTACGACCGCTCGCAAGCCACTTCAATCAAGGATAGCCATGGCGCATGAATTTGCCTTTCGTTCCAGCGGAACCTATTTGAACTGCCCGCCGCGCAGCCAGCAAAGTCTGCCCTTTGCGCTCGCCGGCATTGCCTATGATGGTGCCGTCACCAATCGTCCCGGTGCGCGCTTTGGGCCGCAAGCGATCCGGCTGGCTTCGCAAATGCTGTGTGATGCGGTTCACCCGCATTTTGAATCCTGTGCCCATGGCGCGCTGTGCGATGCCGGGGACTTGTTACTCCCCAATACCAGTATCGACGCCATGCGTGCCGCCCTGATGCCGCAGGCGCTGGACTTGATCAGCAAGCACCACATGCTGTGGCTGGGTGGCGATCATTCGGTTACTTTGCCGCTGCTGCGCGCTTATCGTCAGCATTATGGCCAGCCGCTTGCCATCGTTCATTTCGATGCCCATTGCGATACCTGGCAAGATCATTTTGGCGAGCCATCCGGTCATGGCACCTGGGTGTATGAAGCCTTGCAAGAAGGCCTGATTTTGCCGCAGGCCACCATTCAGCTTGGCATCCGCTCCTCTGGTGAGCGTAGCGCGCGCGAATACGTGCAAGACCAGGGCGGTTTGATTTTTACCGCGCGCCAGTTGCGCGGGCTGGATAGTCCGGCCCAGTTGGCGCAAGTATTGGCACAAATTCGCCAGCGCATGCAAGCCTGTGCTAACCCACCTGTATATTTGACGCTGGATATCGATTGCCTCGATCCGGCCTTTGCGCCCGGCACGGGCACGCCGGAACCGGGCGGCATGAATTCTGGCCAGGTATTGAGCATTCTGGAAGAACTGGCTGATCTGAACTGGGTTGGCATGGATTGCGTTGAAGTGGCTCCCGCTTACGATCATGCCGAACTGACCACCAACGCGGCGTCCACTTTTGTCTGGACTTATTTGTGCGGACGCCTGGCCGCAGCCAGCGGGAGGGCGCATGTTGACAAATAAAGAAGCCGAACTGACGAAAAATTCGTATTACGAAGCCAGCGTACAGCGCCCGGCCGCGCATCCGGCGCTGACCGAAAGGGTGCAAGCCGATGTCTGTGTGGTCGGCGGTGGCTATGCTGGTTTGTCGGCCGCGCTGGAACTGGCGCAGCGCGGCATGCGGGTGGTGTTGCTGGAAGCGCGCCAACTGGGTTGGGGCGCGTCCGGCCGCAATGGCGGGCAAGCGATTGTCGGCTATGCCAGTGATGATGCCATCGAAACCCAGCTTGGTGCGCCGGAGGCCAAAACCGCCTGGCTGATGAGTTGCGAAGCGATCAACTTGCTGCGCCAGCGTATCGAACAACATCACATCGACTGTGATTTCGTGCCCGGCTACATGAGTCTGGCGGTCAACGCCAAAAAGGCCGCGCAATTGCAGCAATGGGGCGAACATATCGAGCGCCAATATCAATACAAAATGCACGAAGTAGCGCATCAGGAGATCGGCCAATG
>JBDLSU010000228.1:0-2844 GCA_039799405.1 Pseudomonadota bacterium
GCGCAACAAATGGCTTTTGCCGCTGGCGGTGGTGCCCCACAGGTACAGGAAGTGTTCGCGACTACTGGCGGCAGCAAATTCGCGCAGCACATGCAGCAATTCCTGGTTGGTACCGCAGGCAAAATTGTCGAGCGTGGGCTGCGGTGGCGGATCGAGTTCGAGAATCAGTTGTTTCATGCCTTTGAGTCTAAGAGAGGTAAAAACTGCTTTCCAGATAGCTGGCGCGTAAATGTTTGAAGGCAACCATTAAAACTGCGGAACAGGGCAGGGCCAACAAGACTCCGGTAAAACCAAAAAAGTTGCCAAATGCCATCAGGGCAAAAATGACTGCCAGTGGATTGAGGCCAATCCGTTCACCGACCAGGCGCGGGGTCAGGAAAAAACTTTCCAGCACCTGGCCAAAACCATAGATCAGCGCCACGACTACCACGCCATGCCAGCCGGAAAACTGCAGTACCGCCGCGATCAGCGCCAGCACCAGGCCCAGGCCAAATCCGAGGTAGGGAATGCACACCAGCAAGCCGGTAATGATGCCGACTGGCAATGCAACTTCAAATCCGGCCAGTGCCAATGCCCCCGAATAATACACGGCCAGGATCAACATCACCAATAATTGACCGCGTAAATATTGCGCCAGCAATAAATCAACCTCGGCAAACATGTCCACGGTGCGTGGCAGCCAGCGCCGTGGCACTGCATCTTGCACTCTTTGCACCAATTTATGCCAGTCCAGTAGCAAATAAAATAATACTACCGGTACCAGAATCACGGTGGCCAGCCAGCCTAAAATGGCGGTGCCACCGATTTTAACCGAAGCCAGCACGGTATCGATAATGGCGTCGCTACTGGTGGAGAGTTGTTGTGTCAGCAATTTTTTAATGCCAGCACTATCGAGCCGGCCTTTGAACCCCATTTCGTGCAATTTGGGGCTGATCAGGTTGTTGACTTTGTCGAGCATGACCGGAATTTGGTCGCGCAATTGCGGCGCTTCTTTTTGCAAAACCGGAATCACAATGATAAACAAGGCCAGCAGTGCTGATATAAATGCCAGAATCACGATCACAACACCCAGTACGCGCGGCACCCGCAGCCGCTCCAGCCGGTCTACCCCCGGGTTGAGTGCATAAGCCAGAATGGCCGCTGCGACAAACGGGGTCAGAATCGAGCCGAGCAAATACAGCAACACGAACAGAACTGACCAGACAGAGAGCCATAACAGCGACTGTTTTTGCTCTGGAGTAAAAGAAAATAGCATGGACATCCTGAAATAATCCCGGTTTGGCGGGGGGTTTGATAGAATAGCGCCTTGGCACTTTTTGCAGTTTTAACACCTGGATGCTGCTGGTAACGGCAGCGATCATATATTATTTTACCGCCTATGAGCTCAACTGTATCTCTTTCTTATCGTGATGCTGGTGTCGATATTGACGCTGGTGATGCCTTGGTCGAAGCGATCAAGCCTTTTTGCAAGCGTACCCACCGCGAAGGCGTGTTGGGCGGCATTGGCGGTTTTGGTGGTTTGTTTGAAATCAGCAAGAAATATCAGGAGCCGGTACTGGTTTCTGGTACCGATGGCGTCGGCACCAAACTGAAGCTGGCCTTTGCACTGGACAAGCATGACACCGTGGGCATTGATCTGGTTGCGATGAGCGTCAATGACATCCTGGTGCAAGGTGCCGAGCCGCTGTTTTTCCTCGATTATTTCGCTTGCGGCAAGCTCGATGTGGCAACCGCAACCCGGGTGGTCAAGGGCATTGCCTATGGTTGCGAATTGTCGGGTTGCGCATTGCTCGGTGGTGAAACCGCCGAAATGCCTTCGATGTATCCGGCCGGAGAATATGATCTGGCAGGCTTTGCGGTCGGTGTGGTAGAAAAATCACGCCTGATCGATGGTAGCCGCATCCAGCCGGGTGATGTGGTGCTGGGGCTGGCCTCGTCAGGTATCCATTCCAACGGTTATTCACTGGTGCGCAAAATTATCGATGTCGCCAAACCGGATCTGGAAGCGGATTTTCACGGCCGCAAATTGGCGGATGTGTTGATGGAACCAACCCGCATTTATGTCAAGCCGATGCTGGCGCTGATGCAAAGCCTGGATGTGAAAGGCATGGTACATATTACCGGCGGTGGCCTGGTGGAAAATATTCCACGGGTGTTGCAGCCGAATTTGACGGCGGAACTCGATGCCAAAGCCTGGAGCATGCCACCGCTGTTTGCCTGGTTACAGCAGCATGGCGGCGTGGCGGATGGTGAAATGCACCGCGTCTTCAATTGCGGCATCGGCATGGTAGTGGTGGTGTCCAGCGAACAGGCCGATGCCGCAATGCAACAGTTAAGTGCGGCGGGCGAGCAAGTGTGCCGGATTGGTCGCATTCGCGAACGCGTGGCTGATGAGCATCAGACCATCGTGCTGTAGGTGCTGCAGGTGCTGCGGGTGCTGACTATGGGCTCGCCCCGGCGGCAAGGCCAGTCGCACACCAGGTTCAGGTTGCTGTCGGGGTAACTACCTGGCAGCTTCAAACAGGATATTGCTGCGCCTGATCGTCATGAAGCGGCTGCCAGGCAAGAGCTATGCAGGGGGCTCGGTACTGTAGACGATGGTTTGAAACTGTGTTTCCTGAACCAGTGATTTTAATTGCTGGTTGATTACCTGGTCCAAGTCCAGTAGTTCCTGGCGCAAATAGTCGCGCTCCAGCCGCAGGTCATCCAGATCAATTTCCGGTTCCTGATCAAAGGCATTGATATAGCGTGCGATACTTAAATCATAATTATTCCTCGCAACATCGGACAAACTGGCCAAATGCCCATAGTTGGCGACGTTAGCGCGCGCGCGAAAGCATTCGA
>JBDLSU010000229.1:0-4270 GCA_039799405.1 Pseudomonadota bacterium
AGCCCATTTCACTCGGAATAATCAGGGTACGCTTGCCGCCAACCTTCATGCCCATCAAACCCTGATCCCAACCCTTGATCACTTGCTTGGCACCGACCTGAAAGCGGAACGTATCGCCGCCGACCGAACTATCAAATTGTTTACCATGGGCATCAACCGCGTTTGGATTGTACAACCAGCCCGTATAATGCACCTCTACCAGTGAACCCAGGCCCGCTTCTGCGCCCTTGCCCACCACGCTATCGGTTTGCACCAGAGTTTTTCCAATTGCAGCGGCGGCACTTGCACTGCCAGCAGCGGCGGCAGGGGCATCGGCGGCGTGAATCAGGGAACTGCTGGCGGCCAGCATCATGGCCAGGGAGAATAAACGAAGCTTCATCACAATCACTTTCAAAATAATTAAACAAAAGGTTTTGGCATGCCGAATGAATATGGTAAATTTGGCGGCTACAACATCATAACAAGCTTATCGCCCATATGACAGACGCAACACCGAAACAACGCCGGCTTTTTTATGCCCTGTGGCCCGATGATGTCACCCGCAGCGCACTGGCACGGCTGCAATTTGAATTACATGGCAATAAAACCCGTTACCGCAATTTTCATATTACGCTGGCTTTTCTGGGTGATCAACCCGGCACCATGCTGCCCGATCTGCAGGATATTCTGGCCCATCTGGAAGGGGTAGAAATGCGGCTGCAACTGGACAAGATCGGCTATTTTTCCCGTCAGCGCATTGCCTGGGCCGGCATGAGTAATGAACCACCGGGCCTGAGCCAATTACAAACGCATTTAACGGCGCAATTAAGTGAGCACCATGTGCAATTTGAAAGCCGGGCCGTATTTCGTCCGCATATCACGCTGGTGCGCGATGCCGACGACCCTGGCAAACTGGAATTCCCGCCCATCGTCTGGCACGCCAAACAGGTCACGCTGATGCAATCGCTGATGCAGGAAGATGGCTTGCAATACGAGGTATTGGCTTCGCACTGGCTGCGGCGGGCGCGCTAGTAGCATGCGCTTATTGCGCTGGCTGCGCTGCCGGACTTGCCTGAATTGAAGTTGCCTGGGTTGAAGTTGCTGGTGTTGGCATTGCTGCAGCCGATGCCTGGGCCGCCAACTTCTGCAAAACATGTCCGGCTGCTGCCATGCCAAAAGTGGCAGTCACCACCACCGATGAACCAAAACCGGCGCAATTCAAACCGGTAACGCCGACAGGCTCGCATACGCCGCCCGCGTCGGCTTTGGGTTCAGGAAAGCGCAAGGCTTCCATCGAAAACACCGCATCCATGCCGAATTTGACTTTATCACCACGCGGAAAGCGATATTGCGAGCGCAAGCGCTTGCGCACCTTGGCCAGCAGTGGTTCTTGCTCGGTCTTGGCAAGATCGCGAATCATGATTTTGCACGGGTCGATCTGACCGCCTGCGCTGCCGATGGTCAGAAATGGCAAGCCGTGGTCGCGGCTATACGCAATCAGTGCCGCCTTGGCTTTCACATCGTCAATGGCATCGATCACAAAATCAAAACGCCCGACACCGATCATCTGCGGCACATTGTCGGGAGTAATAAAGTCTTCAATCTGGGTGACCCGGCAATACGGGTTGATCAGGGCAATGCGCTCGGCCAGTGCGCTGATTTTGGCCTGGCCCAGCGTGGTACTGAGTGCTTGAATCTGGCGATTGATATTCGATTCCGCCACGTTATCCATATCAATCAGGGTCAGGTGACCAATGGCGCTGCGCGCCAGCCCCTCGACTATCCAGGAACCCACGCCGCCCACGCCGACCACACACACATGGGCACGGGCAAAGCGCTCCAGGGCGGGAGCGCCATACAGGCGGGCAATGCCGCCGAAGCGACGCTCAAAATCGACCTCGTCATGGGCCGGAATCAGGGAAGGATCAGTATTCATGGCGATATTGTAGCCTGCAACCATGGCAAACAAGGGATACAATGCGCATAGCTTGATTTCCAACAAAGAATTTTGCGCGATTTTGCCGTATTCTGCCCTGTATTGCGGCCCTGAATTGCTGCCCTGCACTGCTGCCCCACCCTTGCACCATTTTTCGGTTGTACCCTGGAGAAATCACATGAATGATGCTTTATTTGAACCCGCACCCGACTTTGACCAACCGATTGCGGTTCTAAAACACTGTCACGACAAAATCCGCAAGCAAATCAAGACCTTGCAACGCCTGATCGAACATTTGCCAGTCCATGGTGCCAGCCACGAAGCGCAGCAGGCCGCGCAGGCCGTGCTGCAGTATTTCAACAAGGCCGCCCGGCTGCATCATCTGGACGAAGAACAAGACCTGATGCCGATGCTACAAGCCTGCGCCCACGGCGACGATGCCCTCACCTTGCAAGACCTGGTTCCCAAAATTTTAAAAGAACACAAAAAAATGGAAGCCGCCTGGCCTGTGCTGGAGTTGCAATTGAGTGACATCGCCAGCGGCAAGGCAGCGCAATTATCGGCCAGCTATGTAAATGAATTTGCCGAAATGTACGCCACCCACATGGTGAACGAAGAAACCATGCTGGCACCGATGGCACTGCGCTTATTCAACCCCCAGCAAATGCAACAACTCGGTCAAGCCATGCAACAGCGCCGCAATGCCCCGCCCCCCGCGCCACCTGCGCTGGATTTGAGCGATCTGCGCCAGGACTATCGCCAGGCCGAACTATCGGAAGATGACGTGTTACAAGACCCGATTGCGCAATTCATCACCTGGTTTGAAATGGCACAAAAAGCCCAGGTGCAAGAACCGAATGCGATGAGCCTCTCGACCGTTGGAGACAATGGACGGACTTCGTCACGAATCGTCTTGATCAAGCAATGCGACGCCCGTGGTTTTTCCTTCTTCACCAATTACCAAAGCCGCAAGGGCCAGGAAATTGCCCATCAGGCTGGTGGCGCGCTGCTGTTTTTCTGGCCGGAGCTGGAACGCCAGATTCGCATCGAAGGCCATATCGAACGGGTTGATGGCGACGAAAGCACGCTGTATTTCAATAGCCGCCCGCTGCTCTCGCGCCTGGCAGCGATTGCCTCGGAACAAAGCGAACCGATTGCCAACCGCGCCGCCATGGAAGCCAAAATGGCCGAGGTAACAGCGCAATATGGCGAGCAACCAGCACGCCCGGACAAATGGGGCGGCTACCGCCTGGTGCCGGATTATTTTGAATTCTGGCAAGGACGCCGTTCGCGCTTCCATGACCGCATTGTCTACCGCCGCCAAGCCGACGGCAGTTGGTTGCGCGAACGACTACAACCCTGATCAGGGCTGCAAGCGGCGAGAGCAGGAACAACGCCCTCGCCAGTATCACGGCCGACGCTCAAGCCAGAAAATGCGCAAACTTGCTGCGAAATTTCTGTACCTTGGGCGCGACCACCGCCGCGCAATAGCCCTGCCCGGGGTGCTGCACAAAATAGTTCTGATGGTAGGCTTCGGCCTTGAAATAGTCCGGCAAGGGCAGTAACTGGGTCACAATTGGTGCCTGCCAAACACTTTGCATTTCCTGCATGATTAATTCGGCGTCGTGTTTTTGTGCTTCCGACTGATAGAAAATGACCGAACGATATTGGGTACCGACATCATTGCCTTGGCGATTCAGGGTGGTCGGATCATGCAGGGTGAAAAACACCCGTAGCAAATCCTGCCGTGCAAACAGATCCGTATCAAAGCGTAACTTGACCACTTCAGCATGACCACTGTGGCCGGAACAGACTTGCTCATAGGTCGGGTTCGGGCGCGCCCCACCAGCATAGCCGGACTCCACCGCCAACACCCCTTTGGCCTGCTGGAAAATCGCTTCCAGACACCAAAAACAGCCGCCTCCCAACACAATTTCTTCGATAGCCATAGATTTCTCCTTTTATGCTGTAATTCTTTGGTAATTCGTCTGCAATTCGTCGGCACTTCCCTTACGTCAAAAGCTTGCCAACAACATTTCGAGCAAACTTGCCACAATCAGCTACAATTGCATCTTCCCAAAACCAAATTGAGTGGATCGGGCCAGTTTTCCCTGACCATTCCGCCTATTGCCGATGAATATCCGCACACCGAGTGACCACACCCGCCAGTTTGACAGTCAATACTTCCGTCGTGCGCTATCCCAGTTCGCCACCGGTGTCACCGTTATCACAACGCGCCAGCATGCGAACCAGCACAACAGCCACGCCCCGGACAGCTATTTGGGCGTGACTGCCAACTCCTTTAACTCGTTATCGTTGGAACCACCGCTGGTGCTGTGGAGTCTGGCCAATCAT
>JBDLSU010000230.1:0-2614 GCA_039799405.1 Pseudomonadota bacterium
GGATTGCGCGCACCTGGCTGAAACCGGGTGGCAATGCTGACTGGTGCCCGCGCCGCTGCGCCACCGGCCAAAAACGACAGCGAACCGCGCACATTGACACTTTGGCGCTCGCCCTGCCATACGGCTTTGGCACGCATGCTGGCTTCAAAGGCCGGGGTACGAAATTCTTCGACCTGGAAACCGCCATCGTACCAATGCTCCCCTGCTGGCCCCACTACCGAAAACTGATACCAGCCGAGTTTGGCGTCAAGCGGAATGGCCCAGGCTGAATCGGCACTGCCATCGGCCTGCCATTGCAGCGCTTGTTCAAATACCTGATCACCGCTGAAGACGATACGCAGTTTCGCCCCTTCCGGTTGTGCCACGCGCCAGCCCTGCGCTACTTGCTGGCGCAACAGGTGTTGCATCGAGACCGTTTCACCCGCGTGCAGCAAGGTACGATCCAGTACGCTGTGTACCACCGGCCTGGCTTGCGCATAATAGCCGCCATTACCCACATGCAGCAAAGCCCGGTCTTGCTGTTGCCGGGCAATCAGCCACAGCCCTTCGCCCTTGTCCGAACACGCCTTGGGCTGAGTACCCGCCGCAATGCGCACCCGGCCCATGCTGTCGGTTTGGCTTTGCTGCAGCATTTGATTGTCGCAAGACCACACTTCCAGCGCCACCCCGGCCAAGGGCTGGCCGCTATCGAAGCCGGTAACCCAGACCAGCGATTCGCCCTGGCGCGACATGCTGGCGTGGATATTCAGATTGGTTTGTTGTACCACCGCCAGCCGCGGCCGGGCATACGTTTCAAAGGCTCGTTGCAACCATTGTTCATTTTCACGCTGCACATCTTCTGGCGTGCTGTTACGCCGGGAAATCGGCCGATCCGGCCGATCCGCCTGATCTGCCTGATCGCGTTGTAACTGGGCCTGCAGTTGTTGCCGAAAAACCGGGCTATCAACTTCCACCACCCAGCTACCGAAAGCGGGCAGCGCAATATTGTTGGTCGCGAGTTGACTATTCGCCTGTGCAGGGTTATTGGTCGCCAAGCTGCTTGCGCTGGCAGAGAGCGCGATTTCTTGCACCGGAACTGCTTTTAACGGCTTCAGGAAAGCCTGGCTGGCAACGAAGGCTTGATCCAGATTGTGCCCGCTCAGTTCGGCATTGCCCAGCATGGTTTCGGCACGCCGGTGCAGCGCAATCAAGTCTTGCGATGACGTATTTTCGACGCCGAAATGGGCGCGTCGCAATTGTAGCGAGGGTTCAACATTGCGCACTACCAGCGGCCAGTTACCACTGCTACCAGGCGAGATGCCGCCAGTTTGCAGCATGCCCAGGTAAGCGGGAAAATTAGCGATTTGGATAGACTGGATTTTTCTGGCCGCTGCCTCCAGGGCACGGCCATAGCGGTCTTCCAGCTTGGCCGGATAATGAATCTGCAAGCGCTGCCCCGGCACAAACGGCGCACCGAAACGCCACTGTTGCACATGGCCGTCGGCATTGTGCCAGGTCGGGCTGCCCTTAACCACCTTGCCGCTCGCATCACTCAGGGTAATGCCTGCGGCAACACTTTCAAGCAGCGGCGCAGTAAATTCCAGCACCAGATCGTGGCGCGCATCGCAGCCGCGTTCCTTCCCGGAATGGGTACACAGGGTGCTGAAGGTGAACGGTGGGCGCACTGACAGTTCGATGGTTTGATCAACCAGGCTGAGCGCCCCATTGGGCGCGGCAATCGCCTTGCCCCAGCGCCATTCAACACTGGCGGAATTGGGCCAGGTGTCGCCGCCACAGCGTGCAATAATCCAGTTTGACCCTGGCGGTTTGCGCTTTTCGTCCGGCTTATGCAAGCTGATCCAGGCTTGCTGGCGCGCTTCGCCCTGCAAAATTGTCACTGGCAAGCTGCTGCCATTTACCTGACAAGTCAAATGGCGCAAACTCTCTGCTGCCACCGGGGCCGAACTCTGGAAGGCCGTAAGCGCCTGTTCACTGGCGTCATTCCATGGCAAGCGGCCAATTACCCGTGGCCCGCCGGTATCGAAGCGCCAGGCATTGGCGGCGGGCACGGCTATACCAGCCAGCGTTTTCAAAGCTTGTGGTTGCACGCTACAAATTACCCCGTCCGGCAAAGCGTTTTCAAATTCTGCCACCCAGCGCGTGGTATCGACCCAGCGCCCGCGTGGCTGTTGCTTGATCCCATCGCACTGCACCAGTGCCGCCGCTGGCGCACTGCTGTCGCCCAGCGCCACCATCGGCTGGCTAAAACGCATGCGCACCTGGCGCACGTCGCGCTGCATGCCGCTTGGGCCAAATTCGGTCAGTGTGGCAGGGGTGGCCGGGCTGGCGGGTTGCGACGACTTGTCGGCACTCCGGGCTGGCCCAGTCGCAAGAAAAATCAGAAGTGCCGCACTGGTATGCAGAAGGAAATGGCTTGACATGGGCTCACTCACAGGCCGCTGGGGCCAATCTGGTTGACGGGGTGCGATGGATTGTAGCATGTGCTTCCCGCCAATCAGCCCCGATATGGCCGCTACAACAGGAATCTGACTTCGGCAACCAAGCCATGCCAGTCCTGTTGAAACTTGACAATTCTGCTGCACTGACTGACATGATCGACAGCCGATCGGGTCGG
>JBDLSU010000231.1:0-4081 GCA_039799405.1 Pseudomonadota bacterium
GGCCTTATTCCCAATGGATTTAGCCGCGAAGCCGTCATCAGCCATGATGGGCAAAAGGTTTTGTTTGTCAGCAATGCCGTCAACCTGCAAGGCATTAACGACCGGGAATGGCATCTTTACCTGAAAGATGTGGCAAGCGGCAGCCTGCGCCTGATCGATGCCGATGCCAATGGCGCACCCAAGGGCGTTTCCCAACTGGGTGCCTACGCCCACATTTCCGCTGACGGCAGCAAAGTGGTGTACCAAAACTATAACGGCATCTACCTCAAGGATTTGCAAACCGGGGCCTGGGCACCCGTGCTGGATCAGCGCAACGAGATTTTGTTTGGCACCATTGAGGGATTCTCCAGCGACGGGCGCTACCTGACCTTTAGCTCATCCATTGGGTATTATGCGAAATATGATCTTGATGGTAGTGGAGCTAATAATTCCGATCTTTTTCAAAAAGACTTGCAAACCGGTGAAATACGATTATTGACACCACATGGTTACCGTTCCTCCGGGACTGGCGGCGTAACGGTGCTCGATGTCAGCAATGACGGCCAATCCACCCTGTTTTCCAGCGTCAATCCCGGTGTCTTTGGCGATGAACCCGCAGAAAAAGATTTACCCGGCCCAACCCAGGTCTACCTCAGCCACAATGGCACTGCAAGCAATGGCAAAGATGCCTTGATCGGCTCCTACGGCGTAGACCGGCTCGAAGGCGGCTATGGCGACGACAGCTACTGGATCGATAACCTTAACGACAGCATCATCGAAGGTGCAGGCGGTGGAACCGATTCCGTGTTGGCGCTGGTGGACAAAATTGTGTTGCCAGACAACGTGGAAAACCTGAAGCTGTCCAGCGTGACGGCATCAGGTGATGGCCGGGTTTTACAGGGCACGGGTAATGCACAAAATAACTATATCAGCGGCAACTTTAACAATAATTTGCTACGTGGATTGGGTGGCGATGACATCATTAATGCCGCCGGTGCCGAAAATTATGCCGGTAGTGGTGGCGATACCGTTGATGGCGGGGACGGCACCGACAGCCTTATCTTCAATACCAATCAAGCCGATGCCAGACTGAGCAAGTTGGCCGATGGCTGGACCATAGAAAAAATTCTGGGCTCTTCCAATAAAGTTACCTTGCTCAATATGGAACGTATCCAGTTTTACGACAAGGTATTGGCCCTGCCCGGCGACACCCATGCCGCCCAGGCTTACCGCATCTATCAGGCTGCATTCAATCGCGCGCCCGATCAAAGCGGCCTCGGCTTCTGGGTCAAACAAATCGACAACGGCCTCAAACTGACCGATATTGCCAGTGGTTTCATTCAGTCCAGCGAGT
Organism: Pseudomonadota bacterium; assembly: GCA_039799405.1. Lineage (GTDB taxonomy): Bacteria > Pseudomonadota > Gammaproteobacteria > Burkholderiales > Burkholderiaceae_D > CAMBDR01. The sequence continues at coordinate 1,334 of JBDLSU010000231.1, forward strand.
TTACAGCCGCATATGGCAGTGCGCCCAGCAACCTGGATCTGGCCACCAAGTTTTATCAAAACGTGTTGCACCGTAACCCGGATGCAGGTGGCCTGAATTTCTGGGTCGATGCCCTCAACAGCCACCGTGCCACCCCCGAAATGGTACTGGCGCAATTTGCCGAAAGCCCGGAAAACCAGGCTGCACTGGCTGGCGTAATTGATGCGGGCATTACTTTTAGGCTGTTTCAATAGTCCTTAACGCAAACCATCATGGATCAACGCCTGCTCGATTTTCTGACCCAAGCCCCCAGTTACGAACTCTTCGAAATCTGTTGCGCCATTGGCCGCATTCTGGATGACCCGGCGCGCATTAGCGAAATCCGCAAGCGGCTTCAAGCGGGGATGCGGGTCCAGTATCTCGACAAAAAACGCCTCACGCCAGCCGTCGTTGTTGCCTTGTATCCGGCCAAGGTGCATATTCAGGATTTGAGCACCAATAAACATTGGCAGGTACACTACGCTGCGATTTTAATCGACGAATCCACCCCTGCCATGCCGCAAGCTGCGCTCGTACCCAAGTCGCAAGTGGACAAGAACAGCTTTCAGGTTGGCGATACGGTGGCGTTTACCGACAAATACCTGCACCAGCGAATCGGCAAGGTAGTACGGCGCAATGAAAAATCGGTGACGGTTGACTGCGAAGGTGCAACCTGGCGGGTGGGTTGGGGGTTGTTGAGCAAGGTGATTGATGTGTGAGGCAGAAATGGTATCTGACCAATTTCAGCATTACCGGTTGGCTGTTTTCGGAATTGGAGATGCAGGTAGCTCTGCCAATTCGTTACCTTGTTTTATCCACGCCACCATTTGAAATAGCAATGCGTCCCGCAGGTGTTTGATGCGGGTTACGCACTCCCACACCACCAGCACGCGCCAGCCCAGCGCAAGCAGTTCAGCAATCTGTCTTTGATCGCGTTCGCGGTTTTTCCCCAGCTTTTCCAGCCAGAATGCGCTATTGGATGCAGGGATTTTGACGATGGAGCAACCCTGGTGCAAATGCCAGAAACAACCGTGGACAAAAACCGCAACCCGGTATTTGGGTAGAACCAGATCGGGGCAGCCTGGCAGGTCTTTGCGGTGTAGCCGGTAGCGCAGGCCTGCGCCATGCAGCATTGCGCGTACCATCATTTCCGGTTTGGTGCTTTTGGATTTGATGTTGGACATCATCCGGCTGCGGGTTTGTTGGTCTACGATGTCCATAAATCTGATTTGCTGGAAGGCGATGTATTACTTACCTGTTATTTCCGGGATCTGATCGGGAACGTCGATTTTTGCCGCCTTGATGAAATCCCAGCATCCATCTTTTTTTGCCCATTCACTGATCATTTTGCCCTTTGCCGATTCGCGTAAAGCCCTGTCGATCACCAGCGCACTATCCTGGATTAGATCTTTTAGCTGGGGCGACAAATCCTGGCGTTTCCAGATTGCACCAAAGTCCAATTTTCCCCCTGTCCGGAACGCGAGCCAGGAAACCAAATACGTCGAGACGTTGGCAGGCTGGGCGGTAATTTTTTGCTCTCTGCTTAAGCGAAGAACCTGCCGCTGGGTTTCTCTGAATAAAATCGCCTTGGCAATCAATTCCCGATACCAGGCGTCGTCCGGGAGCCAGTTTTCAATTCTCTGTTTTTTCATCCCTTGCATGAACGAATCAAAATTCTTTTGCGATCCCAAGCTAACAACCTGCGGTTTTTGATCCCAGGCATGAATGTACTTTGCCAGCTCAGGCTTGGAAAACCGTCGTTGGGGTGGAATGGATTCTTTCAGCTTTTTTAGTTTTGCCGGTGTGCTGCCATCACGTGCCAAGGCAACCTGATAACTGCCGCGTGCCCGTTCATAAAACCATTTGCCTTGTTGATCCGGACACCAGATTTTACTTGCCAGCTTCTCGACTTCAACATGAAATGGATCGTTGGCTGAAAAGTCAGCAGGTTGTACGGTATTTTGGCTATTGGCAAATCGTGAAATCATCGACACCATTTCATCCAGCTTTTCCGCACGGATTTTGGTGATTTTGGCGGGTACAAAAACTTGCGACAAATCTGCTTTGTCATTTTTTCTGGCGCGCTGGAGTGACGCAGTAGTTTGCCCGCCGTTGACGATTTGCATGCCTTTGATATAACGGATTCCGTCCTGTCCATCGGCATTTCGTTCCAGTTCGAGTTCATCAACAGTGACGACAATGCCATTGTTATAGGCCAGGAAGCGATCTGGCCGGGTCTTGAGCGTTTCACGAATGCCTTTGTTGATTTTTCCTGTGACAGACAAGAAAGAGCGGACATTCAATTCCAGCAGGCGGGGGCCATATTGTTCGTACAGCGTTGCGAGTACGTCGCCCGGAAATACTGCAAGACAAGCGCTGTACTCGCCAGCCTCACCTTCGGGCACATTCACACACGGGATCGTATGACCAACCAGTTCCACAAAATCGACTTCAATTTCATCGCGCGGTTGGCCCGCTTGCATTGACCGGAACAATCTTTCTATGTCGATGACTTCCAGCACGAATGTAACTTTGGTGTCAGCGATAGGCTTTGGTTTTCGGTCTTTTGTCAGACCATCTGTCAGTACAAAAATCCGCACAGTAGTGATATTTGCGCTACGGTCGAAAATGGTATTTGCCAAATCAAAGGCGGGGTCAGATGGATCAACCTGTGCGGCAAAATTGCCTTTCAATACTGCTTTGAAAAATCGTGCGGCCTGTTGCACTGCT
>JBDLSU010000232.1:0-5308 GCA_039799405.1 Pseudomonadota bacterium
GCAATTATTAGCGCGCTTGCGCCCCTCCTCCAGCACGCGCCGTGCTTTGCCCTGTACCCGGAAATGCCATTCCTCCGGGCGGGCGTGCCCTTACAGCAAGCAGGCGTGTTGTTTTAATTGATCCGGATGTTGCGGTATGCCATGCGCCGCCACATAGGCCGGGCTGACCACGGTAAATTGCCGTACCGGGGCCAGTCGGCGTGCGATCAGGGTGGAGTCCGGCAATACCCCGATGCGCAGCGCCATATCGTACCCTTCGCTGATCAAATCGACGATGCGGTCGTTCAGATCAATATCAATTTCCACTTCCGGGCAACCCGCCAGAAAACCCGACACCAGCGCAGGCAGGTGCTGCAAACCATACGACATCGGTGCCGTCATGCGCAAGCGCCCCCTGGGCACCTGGGAATGAGCGCTGACTGCCAGATCAGCCTCGTCCGCATCCTGCAGCAGGCGCAGCGTGCGGGTGTAATATTCCTGCCCCAGATGGGTCGGGTCGATTCTGCGCGTGGTGCGGTTTAACAGCCGCACCCCCAGCCGCGCTTCCAGTGCCGCCACCCGTTGGCTGACGTATTGCTTGGACAGCCCCAGCTTGCGCGCTGCCGCAGAAAAGGTGCCACAACGCACCGTTTCCACATAAATTTGCATGTCTTCCAGACGGTTCATGGCAGCTTTCCAGAACAAAAAATTGCGCTCATTTTACTGCGATTCAAGCAGCACGCCTCGCGATTCTAATCGATCAATCGTGCCAAGGTGTCATTACATTGTCAAGCAAGAGCGGACAGTTTTTCAAATTTCAGGCTGATTGTCAAATAATCGAATCAACTTCACACTGTCGGCTTATCGTCATCAACCACCAAGGAGCCTGTCATGCCACAAGCCAAAGCCACCCCCGGCGCAACCCTGCTCGACCCGCACAACCATACCCTGATCATGATCGATCACCAATCGCAAATGGCCTTCGCCACCAAATCCATCGACCCGGTGCAACTGCGTAACAATGCCGCCCTGGTGGCCAAGGCCGCAGCCTCGTTCAAGGTGCCGGCCATTTTGACCACGGTGGCAGAAAAATCGTTTTCCGGCCCGATGTTTGACGAAATCAAAGACGCCTTCCCCGGCCAGGCCGCCATCGACCGCACCAGCATGAACACCTGGGAAGACGAGCGCATCGCGGTGGAAGTTAACCGCATTGGCAAAGGCAAAATTGTGTTTGCCGGTTTGTGGACTTCGGTTTGCATCGTCGGCCCCACCTTGTCGGCGCTGGATCAGGGCTTTGACGTGTATGTAATTGCCGATGCCTGCGGCGATGTTTCCGACGAAGCGCACCAGCGCGCCATGGAACGCATGATCCAACTGGGCGCACGGCCCATGACTTCGCTGCAATACCTGCTGGAACTGCAACGCGACTGGGCGCGTAGCGACAGCTACAACAGCACCGTTGGCATTTCGATTGCGCACGGTGGCGGCTATGGCCTGGGCCTGATTTACGCCAAAACCATGTTTAACGCCGCAGAAGGGCATTGATCCGGCATGGCGGCGAATCAGGAAGGGGGCGCACAGCGCATGGCGCTATTGCTGGCGCTGGTGGCAGGCTATGTCGATACGCTCGGCTTTGTCGCGCTGTTTGGCCTGTTCACTGCCCATGTGACCGGTAACTTTGTGCTGATCGGCAAAGAACTGAGCGGCCCCGGCGAAGGCGTATTAATCAAGCTGCTGGCCTTTCCCGCCTTCATTCTGGGCGTGGCACTGGCGCGCCTGGCGGCATTGGCACTAAAAAAGCATGGCGTGGTCGAAACCCGGCCCTTGCTGCTGTTGCAAACCGGCTTTTTGCTGGCCTTTATGGCGTTCGGTCTGGCCGCCTTGCCCCTGACCCGGCCCGATGCCCTGCTGGCAATACTGGCGGGTATGTGTGGCGCGTTTGCCATGGGGGTGCAAAACGCCCAGGGCAAGCTGGCGCTGGCCGCGCTGGTGCCCACTACCGTGATGACGGGCAACGTCACGCAACTGGTGATGGATGCGGTCGATTTGTTATTCAAAATCGACCCACTCAGCGCCAGCAGCGCCCGCAAGCGCATGGCGCGCATGCTGCCGCCGGTATTGTCGTTTGCCGTGGGCGCGGTAGGCGGCGCATTTGCCTTTCATTTCGCCTCATTCTGGGCTTTATTGTTGCCGGTGCTGGCGTTGCTTTGGGCCTGGTATTTGGCGAGGTGAGCATCAAAGTGAGCGGCAAAATAAGCCAGCCCGGCTTTTCAAATCATCCAACATCGCAGGAGAACACCGCATGAACGCCGACCTGATTTTGCACCATGGCCGCATCCATACCGTGGACCGGCAACAGCCGCTGGCAGACGCCGTCGCCATCGCCAATGGCCGTTTTATTGCCGTTGGCAGCGGCGAAGCGGTGATGCGCCACCTGGGGCCGGACACCCGCGTGATTGACTTGCAGGGCAAAACCGTCATCCCCGGCCTGAACGATTCGCATATTCATGTCATTCGTGGCGGCCTGAACTACAACCTGGAACTGCGCTGGGAAGGCGTGCCCTCGCTGGTCGATGCGCTCGCCATGCTCAAGCACCAGGCCGAGCGCACTCCGGCCCCGCAATGGGTACGGGTGGTAGGTGGCTGGAGCGAATTTCAATTTGCCGAACGCCGTATGCCCACGCTGGATGAAATCAACGCCGCCGCGCCGGATACCCCGGTGTTTGTGCTGCACCTGTACGACCGTGCCTTGCTCAACCGCGCCGCCTTGCGCGCCGTTGGCTACGGGCCGGACACGCCCGCGCCACCGGGTGGCGAAATCGTGCGCGATGCCAAAGGCAAGCCGACCGGCCTGCTGATCGCCCGCCCGAATGCGCTGATTTTGTACGCCACCCTGGCCAAAGGCCCGGGCTTGCCGTTTGAAGATCAAATCAATTCCACCCGCCACTTCATGCGCGAACTCAATCGCCTGGGCGTTACCAGCGTGATCGATGCCGGTGGTGGCTTCCAAAACTACCCGGATGACTACCGCGTCATCGAACATCTGGCGCAAGCCAAACAGTTGACCCTGCGCATTGCCTACAACCTGTTCACCCAGCGCAAGGGCGCAGAGCTGGAAGATTTTCAAAACTGGAGCAAGCTGATTCAACCCGGCAGCGGCGACGATTTTTACCGCCACAACGGCGCTGGCGAAATGCTGGTATTTTCCGCCGCCGACTTTGAAGATTTTCTGGAACCCCGGCCCGACCTGCCCGCCAATATGGAAGCCGAACTGGAACAAGTGGTGCGCCACCTGGTCATTGAGCGATGGCCGTTTCGCCTGCACGCCACCTATGACGAATCGATTTCGCGCATGCTGGACGTATTTGAAAAAGTCAACCGCGAAATACCGTTTGACGGCTTGCAATGGCTGTTCGACCACGCCGAAACCATCTCGCTGAAAAACATCGACCGGGTCAAGGCACTTGGCGGCGGCATTGCAATCCAGCACCGCATGGCGTTTCAGGGCGAATACTTTGTCGAGCGCTACGGTGCCGACGCCGCCAAACAAACCCCACCCATCGCGCGCATGCTGCAAGCTGGCGTGCCCGTCGGCGCAGGCACCGACGCCACCCGCGTCGCCAGCTACAACCCCTGGACCGCGCTGTACTGGCTAACCAGCGGCCGCACCGTCGGCGGCCTGGCCCTGTACGACGAAGCCGCGCGTCTGCCGCGTGACGTGGCGCTGCAACTGTGGACGGCTGGCAGTAGCTGGTTTTCTGGCGAACAGGGCAAAAAAGGCCAGATTTGCGTCGGCCAACTGGCGGACCTGGCGGTGTTGTCGGCCGACTATTTCAGCATCGCCGAAGAAGCCATCAAACAACTGGAATCGCACCTGACGGTAGTGGGCGGCAATATCGTGCATGCCGCTGGCGATTTTTCCAGCCTGGCCCCACCCGCGCTGCCGGTCTCGCCGGATTGGTCGCCGGTCGCCAAGGTGCCCGGACATTACCGCCCGGCGCAACGCACTGGCGCTTTGACAGCGCATCTGTGCCAGGGTGCGTGTGGCGTACACGGTCATGCGCACGAGGTGGCGCGCAAGAGCCGGGTGCCGGTTAGTGACGTAACGTCGTTCTGGGGCACGCTCGGTTGTTCGTGCTTTGCGTTTTAATATGGGTAGCGCTGTTTTTGAAATCACCCCTGCGCCAAGCCCTCACTCGCCCCCGTCACCCGCCCGCGCCGCCAGCAACTCCACTTCAAACCCCACCACATTGCGCTGTTCTTTGGAAAACTCCACCCCCACCAAATAAATCGGCAAGCCGTGCGCCCGGTATTTCTCCGCATAGCCCTTGTCCTTGATCTGTTGCAGGGCGCGCCCGGCGGGAGTGTTCTCGACTACCTTGAATTCAAACAAATAAATACGCCCACAAACGATCAGCGTCAGGTCGATCCGGCCCCGGTTGGTCGCGTCTTCCACCCGGGTATCCAGACCCAGCGCAGCAAAATAGCTGTAAAACACACTGGCATAAAAGCCTTCGTACTGGGCAATCGCGTTATTGGTGTACCACTGATGCGGCAGGCTGCGGTCCGGCGATCCGGCGAAGAACGATTGGAACAGATCGCGCAGCGCCATTAAATCGTTGTTGGTCAGTAACTCCTCCAACTGTTGCCGGTGGATTTCCGTGCGCCCGCCATCGCCCGTGTAGGCTGCCAGCAAACTGCTGTTCAGGCTTTGTTCAACTTCCCGGTTCGGGTAGCCCAGGGTAAATTGGCTGCTGCCCGACAGCGAGCGATGGGTTTTGTGTATCGTCAGGTAGCCGGTTTGAAACAGCAGCGCTTCCGGCGTCATCACATCCACATCCAGTGCCGAAATTAATTCGGTTCCGGCGCGCAAGCTGGCCAATAGGGGCGTGAAAAAGCCTTTTTTTTTTGCATCAGCTTGAACAAAAAAGTCGGGGTGCCGGTACTGCACCACCAGGCACCAAACTCGCGCCGGAAAAATAGCAGCAACAGGTCAAACGGGTTGTATACCGCCGTGCCAGTCCAGTTATAGCCGTTATACCACTGGCGAATTTGATCGCGATCCAGCCCCGCTAACTGATCGGCAAAAACCGTGTCAACATCGGTGTTGGTATAGCCGCAAATGGCCGAATACTGCGCGACCATGCTGATATCGTTCAGGTTGTTCATGCCCGAAAACAGGTTGACCTTGCTGAATTTCGAGACGCCAGTCAGAAACACAAAACGCAGGTGTTCATCCGCCTCCTTGAGCACCGAATACAGGTTTTTCAAGCCTTCGCGCAGTGCCAGCGCGGTGGCGCTGTCTTCTATATTGTCCAGAATCGGTTTG
>JBDLSU010000233.1:0-4957 GCA_039799405.1 Pseudomonadota bacterium
TGGCGTTAGCGCTGTCCTTGCTGGCAGCCAGCGACAATACCACATTGGTACGTTGCGCCCACGCCAGCGCACGGGCGCATGCGCCGACCAAGTGTTTTTTCTGTAGCGCAGTAAATTGTTCCCGCTTGCTGTTGAGCAGTTGATGCGCGCCGCTGGGGGTGGTGACGGTTTCATGCATCTGCATTGACGGCCAATGATAGAAAAATTTGGGCAGCGAGCAAATGGATACATGGCGGTTGCCCGCGTGTTCAATCAGGTACACATGTTGCAGCAATTTCAGCGCCGAGGCTGACATTTTTGCCGAGTGTTCGATTGCGCCTTTTTGCCCATCACCTTGCCAGGCACCCACTGCATGCAAAATACTTTGCCCGCCATCCAGCGCTTTTTGCCCCTTGCAGCCAGTAGCAATTTTGGCGCGCAGGCGGTCCAGCACATCCGCATGTGCCGGATCAAAACCGCTGTCACTCATCAGTTTTTGGATGTCGAGCAGGATGTTGAGGTATTCCGGATTGAATTTGCTAGTGGCAGAGAGCATCAATTTGGCCCAATCGTACTGCCAGCGAAAGTGATATGCGAAGTTGGTTGCGGCTGGAATTGCCATAAAGAACTTTCAAACGAAAAATAACTTGCGCATTTTATCATTAACTTATGCTTAACAAGCGTGTTTTATACTGACCAAAGCCGGGGCAATGCGTCAAAACATGTTTTCGCATCAAATCCAGAATTAGGAACTGGTGACAACTTGCCACCAGAGAAATCGCATGCTACTATCCAAAAATTGGCAAATCCCCAGAACCCTACTCAGGAGCGCCGCATTCGTTAAAAAGATTACGTGTTTTCACGTCCCCCCACTACATAGGCGCAAGTTACCAGCGTTGCGCCAAGCAAACGTAGAAGGATTATAGCTATGGTTAAGACACAAGAAAGAGGCCGGATTACGGCCAGGGTTTCCTCGGAAGTAGAAGAAATGTTGAAAGAGGCAGCGGAATTGACAGGCATGCTGGTGAATCAATTCATGATCCAGGCATCCGTTTCTCATGCAAGAGAAATCATTGACAGGGAGTTGTTTATCAAGACTTCCCGAGCTGACGCTGAATTAATGTTGGAAATATTGAGCAGGCCACCACAACCCAATGCTGCATTGGTGGAGTTATTCGAAAGTCCCAAGGACATAGACAAAAATGACTTATTTAACCGAACTGCTAGACAAAAAGAACCAACAGCATGAGATAGCCGATTTTGACTGCGGCACCGCCGCATTAAACATCTGGCTCAAAACCCAAGCCGGTCAGGCAGCAAGAAAAGGGCTTTCCGTCACCTACGTTATTACCAACGACCAAAAAGTCGTGCTCGGCTTTTACGCGCTGGCCGTACGTAAGCGCTTCCCCACAGAATCACTTCCCCCGCAATTAGCAAAAGTATTCGCCGCAGCCCCAAATGCCACGGTATTGGCCCGCCTTGCGGTCGATTTGTCGCAACAAGGCAAAGGCGTGGGCGCTGTATTGTTGCGCGAAGCAATGCAGCGCGTGAAAGCAATGGCTGCGGAGACTGGTGATGTGCTGTTGTACGTTGACGCCAAGGATGGGCAAGCCAGTTTTTATACCAAATACGGCTTCACGCCACTGGTGTCGGACCCGCAGACGCTTTTTATCCGTATCGACGAAATTCCATAGACGACGCTATTCAGGGGCGCACACGCAATTTTCCAATACCCGCTTGTGTGGTCTGACGAACAGAACAAGCATGCCAAATGGTTCAGTCTTGGCCTGGGATCAAACACAGCTACGCCACCGCTTCACCAAACTCCCCGCCCCCATCAATTCACAACTTACACAAATGCATAAGAGGCACGGCATGCGCAACACTCTGGCCTTACCCGATGCCTGCCACCCCGGCCACCTGCCGCAGAGTGCCCGTTTTTTGTGCAGCGTGCTGGCGCTGGCCTGCCTGAGCCTGACCGGTTGCGCCAGCCTGATGACGCCGCAGCCAACACCACGCCCCGTACCGATTCCGGCCAACTGGTCACAATCGGCACAAACACGACCCACCGCTGCCACGCAACCTGCCACCGCGCTCGCCGCCTGGTGGTTGCGCTTTGATGATACCAAATTGGTGGCCTTGATTGACGATGCCCTGCGCGCCAATACCTCGGTAGCCAGCGCGCGCGCAGCATTGGCGCAGTCACGCGCCTTGCAGGATGTGCAGTCGGCCCGGCGCTTGCCGGGTGTGAACCTGTCGGCTTCCGCGCAGCGCAGCCGGGCCGGGCACGATGGCAGCAGCAATACTTTCAATACCGGGCTGGATGCCAGTTGGGAACCAGACGTGTTTGGTGGCATTGATGCCGGTATCGCGGCCAGCCGCGCCGACACCCTGGCCAGCGCCGCCAGTCTGGGCGACATTCAGATTTCTATTGCGGCGGAAGTGGCGGTCGATTACATCCGCTTGCGCGGCTTGCAAGCACGGCTGATGATTGCCAAAGACAATCTGCTGAGTCAGGCTGAAACGGTGCAACTGACCGAATGGCGGCGTGATGCGGGCTTGCTGACTGATCTGGAAGTGGAACAGGCGCGCGCTTCGGTAGAACAAAGCCGGGCGCAGATTCCCTTGTTGCTAACTGCGGCGGCGCTGACGGAACACAGCCTGGCAATGCTGACTGGGCGCGCACCGACTGACTTGCATGACTGGCTTGCCAGCAATGCCAGCAATACCAGCAACCCCGGCAACCCCGGCAACCCCGGCATACCGGCCGCGCCGGACGATCTGGTGCTGGCCTTTCCGCTTGACACCCTGCGCCAACGGCCGGATGTGCGCGCGGCCGAGGCCCGGGTCAGCGCCGAACGCGCCCGGGTCAGCGTGGCGGATGCGGCGCGCTTCCCGCATTTTTCGCTGAATGGTTCGCTCGGCGTGAATGCGGCTCGCATCAGCGATCTGGGCAATGGTGCCGCCGTGCTTGCCAGCCTGATGGCCAGTGCCGCCACCGCCTGGTTCGATGGCGGTGCCGCGCAAGCGCAGGTACGCGCCAGCCAGGCCACACTGGCGCAAGCGGCCAGCACGCATGACGGCGTGCTGCTCACCGCACTGAAGGAAGTGGAAGATGCTCTTGTTACCCTGAACAACAACCGCGAACGTCTGCAAAGCCTGTTGCGCGCCAATGTGGCCGCGCAAAATGCGGTGCAGTTGGCGCAATACCGCTACCGCACTGGCTTGATCGATTTTCAGGTGCTGCTCGATACCCGGCACACCGCCTTGAGTACGCAAGACAGTGCCGTCGATGCCCGGGTCGAACTGGCGGCCGACCATGTGCGGCTGTATAAAACCCTCGGTGGTGGCTGGAATGGACCGGATCAAACCCGGTGGGTCTTTGATAATGCAGCAATTACGGGAAAAACGTATCCATGAGCGATCCGGACAATAGGCCGGGCAGCGTGCCACAGCGCGATAGCTTGAGTCAACCACCAACTGCACCCGGCGTCCCTGTCGCCAAGCCGGGTCAAAGTGAAATCGCCAAACTGCTGGCCGAACCGGCAGCGCGGCACTGGTGGCAGCGCTGGCCCTGGTGGCTGGCGTTTGCCACCCTGTGCGCCGCGCTGGCGGGCGGCTATGCCTGGCACATTCACCAGACCAATGCCGCGCTACCTGTGTATACCACTGCCGAAGTAACACGCGGCAACCTGACCCTGACCGTCACCGCCAACGGCACGCTGCAACCAACCCGTACCATCAATATCGGTAGTGAATTGTCTGGCACCGTGCTGAAGGTGAATGTGGATGTGAACGACCGCATCAAACAGGGCCAGATCCTGGTGGAGCTGGATACCGCCAAACTGCGCGACCAAATCCTGCGCTCGCAAGCCACGGTAGCCGCCGCACGGGGCAAGGTGGAAGAAACCCACGCCACCATTCTGGAAGCACAATCGGCCCTGCGCCGCTTGCAAGCGGTAGCAACGCTGTCGGGCGGTAAAGTCCCCTCCAAAGCGGAACTGGATAGCGCCACCGCCACTCTGGCGCGCGCCGTAGCCAGTGACGACAGCGCCAAAGAAGGCGTCAACGATGCGCTGGCGGCGCTATCGACGGACAAAATCAATCTGTCCAAAGCCGCCATCGCCGCCCCCGGCAGTGGCGTGGTATTGACGCGCACGGTGGACCCCGGCAACGCGGTCGCCGCCAGCTTGCAAGCGGTTACCTTGTTCACGGTGGCGGAAGATTTGTCCAAACTGCGGCTGTGGGTGTATGTGGATGAAGCCGACGTGGGTGCCGTCAAGGAAGGGCAAGACGCCACCTTCACCGTCAGCGCCTACCTGACCCGGCATTTTCCGGCGCGCATCACCCGGGTCGGGCTGGGTTCCACCATCACCGACAGCGTGGTTACGTATTTGACGTATCTGGATGTCGATAATGTCGATTTCAGCCTGCGCCCCGGCATGACCGCCACCGCCAGCATCATCGCCACCCGGCGCGAAAACGTGCTGCTGGTGCCCAATACCGCCTTGCGCTATGCGCCCACTGTGGCGAGTGCGGCCAAGGCGAAAAAGAGTGTGGCCACCAGCCTGATTCCACGCATGCCGGGCAACAGCACGCGCCGCTCGGCCGCCGCTGGTGCCAGCACCGCCAGCGCCAAGCAGGTGTGGATTTTGCCCGCTGGCGAAAACGCGCTGCCGCTTGCGATTGCGGTCACGCCGGGTATCAGCGATGGGCATTTGACCGAGATCAGCTCGGCCGAACTGAAGGTGGGGATGAAGGTCATCACCGATCAAAAATCGGGAGCGACAAAATGAGGCGGCGTCTTCAGGCCATGCCGCTTGCGGTTTACATAGTGATCGGCCCAGCATGATCGCCACGCCAGTACCCGCCCCCGCCGGCGACTCGTCAGCCCTGATCAGCCTGCGCGGCATCACCCGGCGCTATGGCAGCGGCGCGTCCGAATTGTTGGCGCTGAAAGGCATCGATCTGGAAATTG
>JBDLSU010000234.1:0-2678 GCA_039799405.1 Pseudomonadota bacterium
CAGCCACAATCACCTTAGCCGCAGTTTTACCTGCCAGCGCTGGCGGCTGATACAGTTCTGGCGTCAATCCGGCCTGCAGCGTTTGTCATGACCCGGATTCAAACCCGTCCCGTACCAATGCGCGTGGCTGAAATGTTGCGCCAGCAAGGCATCCACCCGGTGCTGGCGCGCATTTACGCGGCACGTGGGTTAAATCAGACCAAAGAACTGGCCAACGACCTGCCCTCCCTGATTCTGCCGCAAGGCATGTTGCAAATCGATGTCGCCGCGCGCTTTCTGGCCGACGCCATTGCCACCGGAAAAAAACTGGTGATTGTGGCCGATTATGATTGCGATGGTGCCACCGCCTGCGCCGTGGCGCTGCGTGGCTTGCGCGCAATGGGGGCCGTGGTTGATTACATCGTGCCCAATCGTTTTGAATATGGCTATGGCCTGACACCAGAAATTGTGGCCTTGACTGCGGCACAAAAGCAACCCGACATCATCATCACGGTCGATAACGGCATTGCCAGCATTGAAGGTGTGCTTGAGGCCAGGCGGCGCGGGATTGAAGTAGTAGTAACCGATCACCATTTGCCAGGTGCCAGCTTGCCCGATGCCGCCGTCATCGTCAACCCGAACCAGCCCAACTGCGGCTTTGCCAGTAAAAATCTGGCTGGCGTGGGTGTGATGTTTTATGTGCTGCTGGCACTGCGGGCAGAATTGCGCCAGCGCGGGGTATTTGACCAGCAGACCCAGCCCAAGCTCGATACTCTGCTCGATCTGGTGGCGCTGGGCACGGTAGCGGACGTGGTGAAACTCGATGCCAATAACCGGATTTTGGTGGCGCAAGGTTTGAAGCGCATGCGTAGCGGCAAGATGCATGCGGGCATTGCCGCGCTGTTCCAGGTTGCGGCCCGTCAGGCACGCCAGGCTTCACCGTTTGACCTGGGCTTTGCCCTGGGGCCGCGCCTGAATGCAGCCGGACGTTTGCAGGATATGTCGCTGGGCATCGAATGCCTGATCACGGACGATCCGGCGTATGCCCAGCGCATTGCGCAACAGCTCAATGAAATCAATATCCGCCGCCGCGAAATTGAAGCCGATATGCAAGAAACGGCGCTCTTGCATCTGGATGAATTTGACCCGCAGGACAATACCACGATTACCCTCTTCGATGAAAGCTGGCACCAGGGTGTCATTGGCATCGTGGCTTTGCGTCTGAAAGAAAAATTCTACCGCCCCACGATTACCTTTGCCCCGGCTGACAATGGCAAACTCAAGGGTTCGGGCCGTTCAATCCCGGGTTTTCATTTGCGCGATGCGCTGGATTTGGTTTCAAAGCACGCGCCCACACTGATCGACAAGTTTGGTGGTCACGCCATGGCCGCTGGCCTGACGCTGCATGCCGGGGCGCTCGACGGCTTTGCCAGGGCGTTTGAAGCGGTCGGACGCGCCATGCTCGGCCCGGCGCAACTGGAACGAGTAGTGGAAACCGATGGCGCGCTGGAATCTGAATACTACAGCCTGCCGTTTATCGGCTTGCTGGAGGCCGAAGTGTGGGGCCAGGGATTTCCACCACCGCTGTTTTGCGATCAATTCACGGTCAGCAGTCAGCGCATCCTGAAAGAGCGGCACCTGAAAATGGTACTGGAAAAAGACGGGGTAAGCTACGATGCAATCTGGTTTGGTCACAACCAGAGCCTGCCCACGCGCGCCGAAGTGGCATTCCGGCTGGGTGCGAATGAATACAATGGCAATACCAGGGTTCAACTGATGGTGGAATTCGCCCAACCAGCCTGAATTTACAAAAAGCGCTGCACCAATACTACCGCCCAGGTAAGGCCTGCCAGCAGCAACGCAAAAAATACAGCGGCGCTACCAAAATCCTTGGCATTCTTGGACAAAGGATGGCGATCGAGCGAAACCCGGTCAACCACCGCTTCAATCGCCGAATTGATCAATTCAACAATCAACACCAGAATCAACACCGCAATCAGTGCCAGTTTTTGGAAAGCCGAAATTGGCAGGAACAAGGCCACGGCCACACCGATTACCACCAACACCAGTTCCTGGCGAAAAGCGTGTTCGATTTTCCAGGCCATGGCAATGCCAGCCATCGAATTTTTCATGGCGCTGAAAATGCGCGCCAAACCACTCTTACTTTTAAACTCACTGACTGGAGCTGGTTGATCCATCTTGCACGTCCATTTTCGATTAAAAATTTTGCCAGCGCACATTTTGCCATGAGATTGCCATGCTCTTTCATCGCGCAGTGCAAAATGGTGCATTATTGCCGGTTGAAACTATTTTGATTTCACGCTATAGCATTTGGTTTCACATTGTGGTATAAACTGCGTGTTATTCCCTGTCGGTAGAGCGCCCATGAAATCCAATGCCCCCCCAAGCAGCGACAACAAGACCTCGATTCAGGTGATTGAACGTCTGGTCGCCCTGCTTGATGCCCTGTCCAGCCATCCTGATCCGGTCAGCTTGAAAGATCTGGCAGCGCAAGCCCAATTACACCCTTCCACTGCCCACCGCATTTTGAATGATCTGGTTCACACCCGTTTTGTTGACCGGGTCGAGCCCGGCACCTATCGGCTTGGCATGCGCCTGCTGGAACTGGGCAATATTGTGAAAAGCCGCCTCAGTGTGCGTGAAGCCGCACTCGACCTGATGCGGGCTTTACATCAAAA
>JBDLSU010000235.1:0-4802 GCA_039799405.1 Pseudomonadota bacterium
CAGTTTTCCACATACAGCACATTGTTGCGGCTGTCGTTAGGGATAAACACCTGATTGACGCTCGAAGCTGGCAGCACCGAACCATCGGCGCATTTGGCGCTTTGGCCCGGGCCAATGGCTACTTTGGTGCCAACCTTGATGGTGCAAGAACTCATAATATTGAGCGGGCTCCATTCCGGGCAAATATCGTTCTTGATGGCGTATTCAGTGCGTGGGCCTTTCGGTACGTCCAGCGACCACCAGCCACCGTACAGGGTGTAGGATTTGGACGAATCCCAAACCCGGTACACCGTGATTGGTTTTTCAGCCAAAAAGATTTTGCCCTTGCACAGCTTGCCCGCTTCCGGTGCGCCGATGGCTTTGGCCAGCAGGGCATCGTCGGTGCTGGCCACCAGACCAGCGGGCGGCGTAATGATTTCACCGACGCAAGTTTGCGCCATGGCCGAATTGGCGGCCAGCAGGGCGATTGCCAGAACACTGGCGTGCAGGTGATGAGGGAAATGCAGTTTCATGGTAGGACTCCTGAAAAGAGGGAGGAAAGATAATCTGCTGCTTGCAGATTCTGTTACGGGCAGTGCCATTGTTGCCGGGGCGATACTGGCCGGACAAGTCAGGCGATAAATTCTTGCAGGCGTTGCCGGGTCAGGCGCTGATTGCCGCGTTGCCAGTCCTGTGCCAGGTTTTGGCCGGACAAACTGTCATCGCTTTGCGCTGCCAGCCAGGCCACAAAATCGGCACGGCTGGCAAAGCTTTGGTATTCCACACTTTCGCCGCGTTCTTGCATGTTTAACACCTGGGTCGGGCTGGGCAACTGACCGTCGTAGACTTCGCCGAAAATAAAGGCACCGTTTTCAAACGCCAGGCCGGTGCCACAATATTCCCGATGGGTATAGGCCAGGATTGCGCCACTACTCAAACGGTCAGCTACTGCGTTGGCCAGCGCCAGGCCAAATAGATCGGATGCAGTCGTCATGTTATGTCCTGAAAAGTGTAATAGAAACACCATCGCGACTATGCCAGAAGTTGGCAGGCCGGGCCAGTACTTTGTGATTTTCTCTTTGTATTGCCCTTTGGCTTGTGGCAGGAATACGCCACCATATGCCCCCATACGCCACCTTTAGCGGATCCGGCGTTTGACCGGCTCAGGGTAGCAGGCTTGCCATTGCCGCTGGTAGCGCCATGTCGCTTGCTCCCCAGGCGGGTGTGCGGCCATTGGCGTATTGCAAACGCGCTTTAAGCACGGCAGGAAAACCGGCCTGACCGATGTGGTCTTGCAGCGCCAGCAACGCAGCTATCATTTGTGGCGTCAGTTGGTCCAGTTGCGGCCGCACCTCGCGCGCCAGATCCGGGGCCGGATCAAATTTGCCCAGGCCCTGTTTCTTCCACTGCGCATGCAGCGCCTGCTGTACCTGCTTGCTGGCTTCAATTTGCGCCGCAATAAAGCGCCGCGCCACATCTTCACGCAATTGCTTGCTGCTGGCTGCTTTGGTGAAGGCATCCATCACCTGGGCTTCGCGCGCGCTGTCGGTAATCGGGCTTTGGCTATTCCACTTGGCCTTGGCTACCGGAATTGCCAGCGCCAGCCGGGCTTGCACCAGCGCAATCAATTGGTCGATTTTTTGTTCGGTAGCCATACTGCTGGTGGGCGCGCTGGTAATGGCAGATGTCCGGGCAATTGCCAGGGGGGGAGCCAGGTGGCATAGCAGCAAACCGCTCAGGCATAGCAGATGACGGACGATCAGGGTTTGAATTTGAATACGCATGTTTGAAAAATCTCCATCAACAGCCGCGCGCCCGGTGGCGCAGGGTGTGACAAGCATAGCATGCGCGCTACTCGCTATCGGCTACGCCTGCACGGCGCTATCTTTGGTAGAATCGAATCCCCAACCCGGCCAACCCTGTCAATCCAGGAGTTCTGATGAACCAATCCACCCGATCTACACTGTTTGGCCTGTGCCTGCTACTGACCGGGCCGCTGGCAGTGAGTGCCGACCCGGCCACCGGATATGGTTTGGGCAACGCTACCCTGGCCAGCCAGATCGACACCAACCTGATGGCGCAGACCCTGGCGGAAAAAGTTGGCAAGGGCACGCAAAAATCATTCATGGGCAGAGCGTACCTGCCATTGCAGGCGCTGGACGCGGCGGTAACCTCGTTTGAACTGCAAGACAGCAGCAAAGCCGCCGCCAGCCTTAACCGCCGTTTGCAAAACCAACTGCGCATCAATATCGCCAACTACCATGCCTGCCCCACTGGCAGCGAGCGAGATGGCGGCAAGCGCCAAAAGGATGAAAAACCGGAATTTCAAGCCAGTATTGAGCCGCTGTTCTGGAACGCCAACTGGCTATCGGTGGTGGAACGTAGCGCTGGCGACTGCGGCGGCGCGCATCCGTTTTCCGGTTTTACGTATAGCACCTGGAATCTCAATACCGGCGAAGCCCTCAACCCCTGGCAATGGATTAAAAACGGCCGCAAGGCCGCTACGTCGGCTGCGGATCCCAATCACTATTTCAGCTACGCCGCGCCGGCGGCGCTTAACAAAATCATCATCAAACAAGCCATCAAACAGCGCCTGACAGCGTTTCCGCATGAAGCCAGCGAAGCCAATGCTTGTGTGGATGTGATCAAGGAAAACCGGCAATATCAAATCAGCCTGGGTAAAACCGGCCTGATCTTTACCCCCAATTTTGCCCATGTGGTGCAGGCGTGTACCGAAGATGCAGAGATCAGTTACGCGGAAATGATGCCGTTTTTGAATCCGGCGGGTAGGGCGGCGTTGCAGGCGCTGCGCCAGAACTGAGGGGCGATGTCTGGCGCAAAAAACGGGCGGTGGCAGGGAATAACAAAATTAAAGCCCCAGAATTGCCTTGGCCTGGGCTTCACTCATGCCGCTTTCGATCAAGCGCAGTAATGCTCTTTGATTGGCACGGGCCTCGCCATGTGCTTCACCAAGCGCCTTGCCACGTGCTTCACCTCTTGCCTCGCCGCGTGCTTCTCCTCGCTCTTCTGCCGCTTCAATTTCGGTACGCTCAGCAATCAAGGCGCGCTCGCGCACATCGGCCAGGCGGCGTGCATTGGCATCACCAGATAATTCCTGGAGTTGCTGAAAAGCTTCAATTACGGGGGGATGAACGATTTGGTTCATGATATCTTCCTCTTTACTGTGCTTAAAATACATGATCCAGGCCGCCAGTGCGGACATGTCGGGTTTGCTGGTGGTGGCAAGTTTGGCCGGACTGCATTGATCAGGTCTGCCAAAATTGATTGATGTCACAATTTACGGCTACTCGCTTGTCTTTCCAGAATTTCCAACAAGCCAGTCATTGCAGCCAATCTGGCATCAGAAACATTGGTTTCGGCCAGGCGCAGCCGCACGGTATCCGGATTGATCAATTCCATTTGCAGCAAAGCACGAATAAAAATTTTGTCCTTGTCACGGGCGGCAGCCAGTTTGGCTACCACCAAATCATGCGGCTCCAGGCAGTAGGCTTTCACTTTGGACTGTGAATCATCCAGCTTTAAATGCACCAGGCGATTGCGCCATTTCTTTGGCAAAACCGCAGTATTGGCATCGACCGGGTCAGCATAGTAACCAAACTCCTCATGAAAGGGCGAATCCATGCCGATGGCGTTTAAGAATTCTGTCTTTTCGGCATTCTTTTTAGCCAGTAGATCGACCTCACGGGACGCCAGAATATCATCCGCAATATCCGGGTATTTGCCGTGCAGGGATTGGCTACCAATGACAATGAACTCGTTTTCTTCAGTGATCCTGCTGGCGGCGCGCAGCACATGTTCAAGCTGTGATTTCTTCATTTAATTTCCTCACCACCGCCTTCGGTAACATGCCAACATAAGGCGGCGACTGGCGCAAGCGGTTGCTGTTTTCGTTCAATCCCACCATGGCATGGATGATTTTGCTGTCGTCCGGATCATCCAGAATCGCATACCATTCGTCGTATACCGCATCGCCCGCGCCATTGGCGCGCCAGCGTTCAATATTGGCTTTGGAGCGCGCCTTGATCTCGGCGATGGCAAACGTGGCCAGTACTTCACAGGAAATTTTATGCTTGATTGAATCCAGCGTGGTCTGGGCGTTTTGCTGGATGGGCATGCTGGTCGGCATGTCGTCTACCGGCATGACGCATACCGAGGGTTTGCCGTGGATGGTGATGATGACGGGCTCGCGCAGGGCGGCGCGCAAAACTTCACCCAGTCGGTTTTTGGCCTCTTTGGCGGTGTAGTGTTCCATCATTTCCTCACATGGGCATGGGCTTGATGAAGCGTAGCTAAAGTAGCTACTTTTGTCAAATCCATCCCAGCATCACCCCAAACACCAGCAACAACACCGCATCCAGCGCAAACAATCCCCCAATAAACCGTTTTTGCCTGCCAAGCTCCCAGTCATGGCACAGCATGGCGATGCCAAAGAACGGGATGTACACCGTAACAAACACCGGCAGTGCGCCCCACCACGGGTAGACCCAGGCAAATACGCCGGTTTGCGTCACCAAAAATATTTCCGCCACGGCACAAAAGGCAGCGTTGGACAGTGCCACAAACAGGCGGTTGTTGATGCCGAAAACCTTGGCGCTGCGCTCGCTTGGCAATACTTTGCTGCAGATTAAACCGGCGATGGAAAACATCAGCGAAATTTCGATGCCGACGCCCACCAGCAGCAAATAGGCGGTGCCTTTGGGAATGGCCCACAGCGCGTGGCCGGAGAAATGCTGGATCAGGGCGTTGCCGATTTCAAACAGCCAGTGTACGCCGTACAGACTCAAACCAGCGGCAATGCCGCG
>JBDLSU010000236.1:0-2587 GCA_039799405.1 Pseudomonadota bacterium
CCCCCCTCAGTCCGCTCGATGCCACCCTGGTACAAGCCAGCTACGAGCCGGTACTGGTGTCAGAAGGCTTCGTCGCCTACTACCTGCGCGCCGATTTCGCCAACGAAACCACGCCGCCGCGCATTGGCTTGAAAGGCACCGCCAAAATCTATGGCGACTGGGCGCCGCTCATTTACCATGTGGTGCGCAAACCGCTGGCCTGGTGTCGGCGTACTCTGGGGTGGTAGCGTCGCACTTCAAGACCTGCGATCACACACCATCCGAAAGCCATTGCCCATATTCATGATGAAGCGGCCACTGTTGAATTCTTCCAGTTCCCCTTCCAGCACGCCATTGCTGCTCATGCGCAAAAATTTGCCGCTCAAGCTGTAGCTGCCGCCAAAGTCTTTGCCATCGCGGCGGCCTGAGAGGCGGCCGTTGGGGCGAAATTCAATTTCCATTGAGGTGTAACGTATCGAACCGGTGCAAAACCAGGTGCCCAGCAGTTTTTGTTCCGGGCCGTTGCTTCTGGCATCGTCCCGTGCTTGTGGCCGGGTCAGGCTGCCGATGACTTCGTTACTGGTGCGCTGGCGCATCTCGCCGATCCATTCCGCCGGTACGGCAAAGTTAAGATTTTGCCCTTCGCGGTGTTGAAAGGTGACAATCCCGACCAGGTTGCCCCGGGCGTCAAACAAACCACCGCCACTGGAACCGGGTGAAACCGGGGCGGTAGTCTGGATGACTTTGCCGCCCGGCATTTCACGTAGCGCCGAGACAATGCCATCGCTAATGGTCAAATCCAGCCCGTGCGGTGCGCCGATGGCAAATACTTTTTGCCCGGAATGCAAAGCCTGGCCCTTGCCCAGCGGCACCGCTGGCGCGTTGAGACCATTGACGCGCAATTTGCATAAATCATAGTCGCGGTCTTCGATTTCGATGTGCGCCGGATAGCTGGTTTCGCCAATTTTTACCTGATATGTCGTGCCTGGATTGGTGACGTGGCAATTGGTAATGACACTGCCGGGGCCGATCACCACACCGCTGCCCAGCGACACGCTGCGGCCGCTGGCGTTGCTGACATTGATGCGCACGATCGAGATTGAGCGCTCGTTGAAAATTTGCTCGGCATTGCGTTCTGCGCCAGTGTTGGGGTTGCTGATCCGGGTGTCGGGATTGGCATTCGGACGGGCATTGGCGTTGCTGCGGGTATCGCTGTCTTCCTGCTGGTTGTTGGTATTGCCGGGTAGCACGCCGTCAGCAAAGTTTTCCGGGGCATCCGGGTCACTGGTTTTATTCGCCAACAATTGCGGCGGGCTGACCACGACGACCTGTTTTTTCTTGTAATAGTGGATCACCGCAAAAACCAATCCCAGCACCAGCCCCAGGGCCAGCATCATTTGCCATGCCGGTATGCCAGTCTGGCTGGTCTGCGCCATCGGGCTTTCAATCATGGTTGGTTTGGGCGGTCGCTTGAGCGAGGTGTCATACATTTCGCGCTTGAGCGGGTTGGATAACACCTGATGCACTTCACGCAGCACCATTAATTGATTGCGATCCGGCTGGAGGCTCTCTTGCAGTACCTTCAATTTGGCCTGGTAGGCGGCGTTGATGGTGTCCACACTGGCGTCCGCCGCCACGCCCAGGATGTCGTAAAAAGTTTGTGCCATGTGTGTCTCCTGTTTGCCCTGGCAGCCGCAAACGGTAGCCGACTGCGGTATCCGTCCTCAGATAGTTGGGCTGGGTACATCCTGTTCCAGTTTCCGTCGCAAAAGGCTCATAGAGATGCGCAGATAATCGCCGTTGTCACTATTCAATGGCCCATACTTGTTCCAGCGCTTGTGATTGCAAATCGGGTTTGATTTTACCACTTTGAATGCGTGTCATATTTCATGCGCAAGTTACCGCGTGGCGGACGCGGCGCAGCCTGGGCCAACGAGCTGGCGAGTGGACAGGATTGCATCGCAAAGGGCAGTCGAGCAAAGCGCTGATGATGGGATGGCAGGTATAAAGAGGTAAATACAATGCAAAAACGTAAAGAAAACAGAGGGGCCGGCAAGCTTGTTGCTGTCCGGAGCGGTAGACAACGGGCGACCGGCCTTGCCGGACAGGCCCGCCGCCCGCCTCAAGGCAGGGCTTATGAGAGCCATGCCATGGTCAATTTAACGCAAGGCGCTGCTCAGGCTCCAGGCTTGTTGCCAGGCGCTGCCAAAGCCCGGCTCGTAATAGCTGGAAGGGCCATTGCACCAGGATGGCCACTGCGGGCAAACGTAGATTTTGCCATCCCGCCCCTGCACCTTGCTACCCGCCACATATTGGCCCAGCCCATTTGGATAGACCGGGATCGAACTGCTACCGGCCTGCAAGCTCAGCTTGAAGCTTTTTTGCAAAGTCTGGGTTTTGCCGTCTTTCAACCAGGTGCTGCTCATGCTCAGATCATAATCGCCCGCAGCGACATTGCTCAGGGCCACGCTGGCGCTTTTCGGGCCGAGTTGGTTGTCAAGATGGTAGATCACGCCCAGGTTGGCGCTTTTGCTGGCGAGTTTGACATCCACCGTCTGCGGAATTGAAGTGAATACCGTCATCGTCAGTTGTGCCTTGCCATTGACCA
>JBDLSU010000237.1:0-3060 GCA_039799405.1 Pseudomonadota bacterium
CCACCGGGTGACGATACCTCGATTGTGCATGGCGATTTCCGCCTCGATAATCTGATTTTCCACCCCACCGAACCGCGTATTCTGGCGATTCTGGATTGGGAACTTTCTACCCTGGGCCACCCACTGGCCGATTTTGCCTACCATTGCATGAGCTGGCATATCGAGCCGGGGCAGTTCCGGGGCGTGGCCGGGCTGGATCATGCCGCGCTCGGCATTCCGTCCGAACAAGCCTATATAGCGCGCTATTGCGAACGTACTGGCCGCAGTATTGCGCCGGGCGACTTCAATTTTTACCTGGCCTACAATATGTTCCGTCTGGCCGGGATTTTGCAGGGCATCATGAAGCGCTATGTGGATGGCACAGCCAGCAGTGAACAAGCCCTCGGTGCGGGCAAGGCGACCCGCATGATGGCAGAAAAAGCCTGGCATTACGCCAACAAGGTGTAAGGCCATTCGTTCCGATGCGCCGTTGAGCTGCCAGGCCACGGCGCGGTTTTGCGGAACCCAACCAATACAATCGACAGGATTACTATGGATTTTGACTATTCTGAACGCTGCAAAGACTTGCAGCAAGGCCTGCTGCAATTTATGGATCAGCACATCTACCCGAATGAACGTGCTTTCCACGCAGAAATTGAAAGCAATGGTAAAGACAAGGGCAACCGCTGGCTGCCAACCACGCTGATAGAGTCGCTGAAACCGCTGGCTCGCGAACAAGGCTTGTGGAATTTATTTTTGCCCAAGTCTGAACGGGCACCGCAAGGTTTGTCGAATCTGGATTACGCGCCGCTGTGCGAAATCATGGGCCGGGTGCCGTGGGCGTCGGAAGTATTCAATTGCTCGGCACCGGATACCGGCAATATGGAAACGCTGGAGCGCTATGGCACCGAAGAACACAAGCGCACCTGGCTGGAGCCCTTGCTACGCGGCGAAATCCGCTCCGCCTTTGCCATGACCGAACCGGGTGTCGCTTCGTCGGATGCCACCAATATCGAAACCCGCATTGAACGGCGTGGCGACAATTATGTGATCAATGGCCGCAAGTGGTGGATTTCCGGTGCGGCTGATCCACGCTGCCAGATCTTTATCGTGATGGGCAAGACTGATTTCGACGCACCACGCCATGCGCAACAATCGATGATACTGGTGCCCGCCGGTACACCCGGCTTGACCATCAAGCGCGCGCTGCCAGTGTTTGGTTATGACGATGCGCCCCATGGACATTGCGAAATTCTGTTTGAAGATGTGACGGTGCCCGTCAGCAATATCCTGCTGGGCGAAGGCAAGGGTTTTGCGATTGCCCAGGGCCGCCTTGGGCCGGGTCGCATCCACCACTGCATGCGCGCCATCGGGGTGGCCGAACGGGCTTTGGAACTGATGTGCCAGCGCTTGCAAAGCCGGGTCGCGTTTGGCAAGGTTTTGTCGGATCAGGGCGTCTGGCGTGAACGCATCGCCGAGAGCCGCATCCAGATTGATACTGCACGGCTATTGACCTTGAAGGCGGCCTACATGATGGATACGGTGGGCAACAAGCATGCGCAAACCGAAATCGCCATGATCAAGGTATTGGCACCGAATGTGGCGCAACAGGTGCTGGACTGGGCGATTCAGGCCCATGGCGCGGCGGGAGTGTCGGATGAGTTTCCGTTGGCTTACCAGTGGGCCGGTAACCGTACTTTGCGGCTGGCGGATGGGCCGGATGAAGTGCATCGTAATGCGATTGCCAAGCTGGAACTGGCGAAGTATATGAAAAGCGGGGAAGATTTGAGTTTGCCGATTACACGGGGATAAACCAACAGGACGGTGCCAATGGCTGAGAAGGAAACATTTTCGGTGGCGTGGTGGAATACCAGCTTGGCACCCAAAGCACAGAGCCGTTCGTCCATAGAGCAAAAAAATCTTGCTTGCAATGTTATCGACCAGTTGATTCAAATGGGGAAGGATTTTATTGCCTTGTGCGAAGTATCGGATGATGACATTGCTTACATCCGCAGCCATTGCCAATTGGACGGCTACGATCTGGAAAGCACGGTCACCGGAATCGGTCGCACTTGGTTCGACACCTGCTTTATTTACAACACAAAAAAGATTGCGATAGACAGTACCACACCGTTATACGATAGTACAGGCCCGAATACACTCAAATACGCACAACGGATTGAGGCAGTTATTGGTAAGGCCAAGACACCGTTCCACCTTTTTCTTTCCCATTGGCCAAGTCGATTGTGGTGCCCTGATAATGATCCAATTCGTACCACTTTGGGAGGGAGATTACGCGACGCGGTAAATGCTTCTGCGGAGGCTCTTGTGAAAACGCACCCACAATCATCGCCACATATCATTTTATTGGGTGATTATAACGACGACCCTTTTTCCGAATCCTTAAGCAGGCATTTGAGAGCAACGCGCGACAGGCATCTTGCAACGCAAAAAGACTATTTGATGTACAACCCGTTTTGGCGTAGTATGACTGCGGTTGGCGCTGACAGAGACTATTTTTGTGGCAGTTATTTTTACAAAAAAGGCGAGATTACGAAATGGCACACATTTGATCAGATTATTTTCTCAAACGCTTTCCTCAAAGCAAAAATGTGGCGTTTAATTGAACCCCATGACAATATTCTGTGCGATGGAAGCCTATTGCAACTGGTGAAGGATCGCAATCAAATATTTGATCATTTACCAGTCATGGCAGAAATGGAAAAGGTGAGCTAAATGGTAGACTTCGTTAAATTTTTACAAATTGGCATCAATGCTGCAGGCATCGCAGAAAAAAACAAAAATGAAATTGCTGGCGTATTTAAAGAATTGAATCGCCAGCTCAATGATGGCCTCGGTGGGCAGATTCAAATCATGGCCAATTCTTTGGACAGTGAAGCAAATCAAATCATGAGTAGTATTTTCACGCTACTTGGAAAAGATGCAATTTTTGCTTTCAACCCACAGAAAAGCGAAAAAAACCCGGAAAAATTAGCACGCTGGCGTATGAATGCCAATGGATACCCATGCCACATTATTTTGCAAGATCAGGAAATTTCCTGCGAAGATCGCCAAGCGTTG
>JBDLSU010000238.1:0-3468 GCA_039799405.1 Pseudomonadota bacterium
GCTCCCCGTCTCGCTGGCTCTGTCCTTGCTACCACTGTCAGCCCAAGCTGAAAAAACCTGGCACTGGCAATACGCCAGCAAAGACATCAAGGCCAGCGGCACCCTGACCACTGGCGACGAGCCCGATGCCAACGGCTATTTTCTGGTGACCAGTATCAAAGGCAAACGCAACGGTCAAAAGATTACCGGCCTGGTGCCCAAGGGCGAATCGATTCCCGGCAACGAACCCTACACCGTGGACGATTTAATCCGCATCAGCAAAAAAGGCCAGCTTACTGGCAGTGGCATCGGTTTTACCACTGCTGATGGTGTCAACGCCAATCCATTTTGCAAGGAGCCGGATCAACCGGCCAGTTGCCTCGAATTTTCATCGCAGAAGAAAGATGAAGCCTTGAAAACGGCGGAGGTGGCAATTGAGTTTAGTGCCAGCACACGGAGCAAGCACAAGTAGTGGCTTAATGATTGTTGGCGCGCCGCGCAGCAGCAGGTGAAGGATTGGGCGCGGCGTTGGCCGTTGGTGAGGCTGGATTGGGCGCGGTGCCAGCGGTGCCAACATTGGCTGGCGGGTTGGCAGGCCGATCATTGGCACTGACAATTTGAATAAACACTTCGTCCTGCTTGATCATGCCAAGCTCGGCACGGGCTCGCTCTTCCAGTGCGCCCGTGCCGTTTTTTAAATCACGCACTTCTGATTCCAACTTGGCATTACGTGCCTTCAGGTCGTCATTGCGCTTGTTGGCGGCCATGACTTTTTGATCCAGATCCCACGCTGCCAGCCAGCCCCCCTTGCCCAACCACAGGGGGAACTGGATCAGCAGCAGCAAGCCTGCCAATGCTATGGTAATGAGTCGCATGGCGGATCAGGATCAAGCAGACTATTTCAGATTGTAGAACGCGTCACGCCCGGGGTAGCTGGCGATATCGCCCAAATCTTCTTCAATGCGCAGCAATTGATTGTATTTGGCCATACGATCCGAACGCGACATCGAGCCGGTTTTGATTTGCAACGCATTCAAACCGACGGCGATATCGGCAATGGTGGAATCTTCAGTTTCGCCGGAGCGATGCGAAATCACGGCGGTGTAGCCAGCGCGTTTTGCCATTTCAATCGCAGCAAAGGTTTCCGTCAGGGTGCCGATCTGGTTGATTTTGATCAGGATCGAATTGGCGATGCCCTTCTGGATGCCTTCTTTCAAAATCTTGGTATTGGTGACGAACAAGTCATCGCCAACGATTTGCACTTTCTTGCCCAAAGCCTTGGTCAAAATCGCCCAGCCTTCCCAGTCGCCTTCGGCCATGCCGTCTTCGATCGAGATGATCGGGTATTTGTCGCACCAGGTTTCCAGCAGGTTGGTGAAGTCTTGTGCCGACAAGGTCAGGCCTTCGCCTTCCAGGTGATATTTGCCATCTTTGTAAAACTCGCTGGCGGCGCAATCCAGACCCAGCGCGATTTGTGTGCCCGGGGTGTAGCCGGCTTGTTCAATCGCTTGCATGATTAACTTGATGGCTTCTTCGTGGTTGGCTACCGATGGCGCAAAACCGCCTTCATCGCCCACCGAAGTGGTCAACCCTTTTTCATGCAGGATTTTTTTCAGGGTGTGGAACACTTCTGCGCCATAGCGGATGGCTTCGCGAAAGCTCGGTGCGCCAACCGGAATAATCATGAATTCTTGCAAATCCAGATTGTTGTCGGCGTGCGCGCCACCGTTGATCACGTTCATCATCGGCACCGGCATTTGCATGGCACCGGAGCCACCAAAATAACGGTACAACGGCAAACCGGCTTCTTCGGCTGCAGCCTTGGCGACTGCCATCGAGACGGCCAGCATGGCATTGGCACCGAGGCGCGATTTGTTTTCCGTGCCGTCCAGATCGATCAGGGTGCGATCCAGAAACGCTTGTTCATTGGCGTCCAGCCCCATGATGGCTTCAGAAATTTCAGTATTGATGTTTTCACAAGCTTTCAACACGCCTTTGCCGAAATAACGGCTCTTGTCACCATCGCGCAGCTCAATCGCTTCGCGGGAACCTGTTGACGCACCCGACGGTACGGCAGCACGACCCATGACGCCGGATTCCAGCAACACGTCGCACTCTACGGTCGGATTGCCGCGCGAATCAATAATTTCACGGCCAATAATGTCAACGATAGCACTCATGTAAATCTCCAAAAAGGGTATGGGAAATTAAAGCAAAAAATCTCGTGTTATGAAAAGTCGGATTCTAAAAAGCCCGCTTTTTTAATGACCCGATCCAGCTCGACCAGGGTTGACAATAATTCTTTCATACGCCCAAGGGGTACGGCGTTGGGGCCATCCGACAGCGCTTTTGACGGATCAGGATGGGTTTCCATAAACAGACCGGCGATACCGGCCGCCACTGCTGCGCGTGCCAACACGGGCACAAACTCACGCTGACCACCGGAAGACGCGCCCTGCCCGCCCGGCAATTGCACCGAGTGGGTGGCATCAAACACCACCGGGCAGTTGGTTTCGCGCATGATGGCAAGCGAGCGCATGTCCGACACCAGATTGTTGTAGCCAAACGATACGCCACGCTCACAGGCCATGAAGTTGTCGGTTTCCAGACCCGCAGCAGCGGCTGCGGCACGCGCCTTGTCGATCACGTGCTTCATGTCGCCCGGTGCCAGAAACTGGCCTTTTTTGATGTTGACCGGCTTGCCGGAGGTACCGCAGGCGGCGATGAAATCAGTCTGGCGGCACAAAAACGCAGGCGTTTGCAAGACATCCACCACCAGTTTGGCGGCGTCGATATCGTCAATGCTGTGTACGTCGGTCAATACCGGCACACCCAGGCTGCGCTTGACATCGGCCAGAATATCGAGCCCGGTGTCGCGCCCCAGACCACGGAACGAGGTGCCGGACGAGCGATTGGCTTTGTCAAAGCTGGACTTGTAAATGAAAGGAATCCCGAGTGCCGTGGTGATTTCCTGCAAGGCCCCGGCGGTATCGAAGGCCATCTGGCGCGATTCGATGACACAAGGCCCGGCGATCAGGAACAAGGGCTGCTGCAAACCAACTTCAAAACCGCATAACTTCATGCTGCACTCCCGACTGTACTTGCGGCTGCACTTGTGTCATTTCCGGACACTGCCAACCGCTCTGCCTGATGCGCCAACGCAGCCTTGATATACGAAATAAACAAGGGATGACCATGACGCGGGGTGGATTTGAATTCCGGATGATATTGCACGCCCATATACCAGGGATGGGCATGTTCGCCAGTGCGCGGCAATTCCATGATTTCGCACAAGTCTTCCGATGGGGTACGGGCCGAGACGATCAGGCCAGCCTGTTCTACCCGCGCCAGATAGTGGTTATTGGCTTCATAGCGATGGCGATGGCGCTCGGTCACCACATTGCCATAAATTTCGGCTGCCAGCGTGCCGGGGTTGACCGCGCAAGTTTGCGCACCCAGCCGCATGGTGCCGCCCAGATCGGAATTTTC
>JBDLSU010000239.1:0-4648 GCA_039799405.1 Pseudomonadota bacterium
GGCGCGATACGGTGAACTGGACGCCAAAATCAAGGGTGGGGCGGAAATTATCATAAAAAAGTGTGAGAAGGCTTTGACTTATTCGGGTGAATCCTGTTATTATCGCAGGTTTTCCGGATACGCAAGAAGCTTATGAACGCTTATGTACTCGACGCCTTTGAGTTTTGTCGGCAAAAGCAATCGCGTGAAGAAACCGTTGCCGTGGCTGAATTAAGCCGTCTGGTGGAAGATTGCGCTGATGATAGTGGCGAAGTACACTGGCAATTGCAAGGCGGCATGCATGCCAACGGTTACCCGCAGTGGAAGCTGGGAGTGAAGGCGCAAGTGCAATTGATGTGTCAGCGTTGTTTGACCCCGTTTGCTTTTGATGTTGAGTCGCACACTACGCTGATTTTGGCGCGCGACGATGAAAAAGCCGATGAAATGGAAGTGGAGCTCGACGATGATGCGCTGGATGTGATCGTTGCCAGTCGGGCCTTCAATATTCTGGAAATGATCGAAGATGAAATGTTGTTGGCCCTGCCGCAGGCACCGCGCCATCAACAATGTGCTGAGAGCGCGCTGCCGGGTCTGGCAGGTGATGAATCAGACGAAACAGAATTGCCGTTTTCTGGTCTCAAGGGCCTGAAGCAATAATCAAGGAATCAGTAAGCTGCGCGCATTGCTCCCGCCCCTGTGGTGGGTGTCGGACGCATTGCTGTGCTGGGTATGTTACAATTTCAGAACTTATGTATTAGGAGTTATCATGGCTGTTCAACAAAACAAGAAGTCCCCATCCAAGCGCGGCATGCATCGTTCGCATGATTTCCTGGTTGCCCCACAACTGGGCATCGAACCAACCACAGGTGAAACGCATATGCGCCATCACATCAGCCCGAACGGTTACTACCGTGGTCGCAAGGTCTTGAAGACCAAGAACGACGAATAATCCGGCACATTGATTTAACGAATTAAATTGAGCCTGCAACAAAGAAGAGCGGCACGACGAATTGACGTTGCGCCGCTTTTTGTTGCAGGTTTCTGATAATTTTGTTGCTCTCAATACCCGATGACAATAAAAATTTCTATCGACTGCATGGGGGGCGATCATGGCCCTTCTGTGACGGTGCCTGCTGCGCTTTCGTTTCTTGCTCGCGAACCCGAAGTTGAGTTGATTTTGGTCGGGCTGGAAGGGGTGTTGCGTGCGGAATTGAAAAAGCACAAAGCACTGGATCATCCGCGCCTGTCAATTGTCGATGCCACCGAAGTGGTGGAGATGGATGATTCGCTGGAAGTGGCATTGCGGCGCAAGAAAAATTCCTCCATGCGGGTGGCGATTCAACTGGTCAAGGACAAGCGTGCCAAGGCCTGTGTCTCGGCTGGCAATACCGGTGCCCTGATGGCGATTTCGCGCTATGTGCTGAAAACCCTGTCCGGGGTGGACCGGCCAGCCATTTGCAGCATTTTGCCCAATCAAAAAGACGGCCCCACCTATATGCTGGATCTGGGCGCGAATGTCGATTGTGAACCGCATCATTTGCATCAGTTTGCCATCATGGCCTCGGTGCTGGTGTCGGCCATGGAATCGAAGCCGGAGCCAACCGTTGGCTTGCTGAATGTCGGCACCGAAGATATCAAGGGCAACGATCTGGTCAAGCGCACTGCAGAACTGCTGCGAGAAGATCATGAGCGTGGTGTCCTGAATTTTTACGGTAACGTGGAAGGCAATGATATCTACGCCGGCACCACCGATATCGTGGTCTGCGATGGCTTTGTCGGTAATGTCACGCTCAAGGCATCCGAAGGGCTGGCCCGCATGTTCAAAAGTGTGCTGACCGCCGAATTCAAACGCAACCCGGTGACCATGCTGGGTGCGGTGGTGTCAAAAAGTGCGCTCAAGGCGATCGCCAATCGTCTCAATCCTTCGCGCTATAATGGCGCAAGTTTGCTGGGTTTGCGCGGCCTGGTGTTTAAAAGTCATGGTAGTGCCGATGCCTATTCTTATGAGTGGGCGATTAGTCGCGCCTTTGATGCTGCCAAATACAATGTTTTGTCTCACATTTCGGAAACAATTGCCGAACTGATGCCGCAATCCGCCGTGCAAGAAGGTGTTGCTGAATTGAAAGGACGGGAGACTTCATGAAACGTTATAGCAAGATTGTCGGTACAGGCAGTTTTTTGCCGGCGCGCCGCGTGACCAATCAGGAGTTGATTGCCCAACTGGCAGAAAAAGGTATCGAAAGCTCGGACGAATGGATTGTATCGCGCAGTGGTATTGCCGCGCGCCACTATGCTGATCCGGATATGGTTTCAAGTGATTTGGCAATGCATGCTGCGCGCAATGCCTTGCAAATGGCGGGTATGCAAGCCAATCAGATCGACCTGATCATTCTGGCTACATCGACCCCGGACTTTCTGGGCAGCTTCCCCAGTACTGCTTGCGTATTGCAACGCAAGCTTGGCATGAGCAATGATTGTGCTGCGTTTGATGTGCAAGCGGTCTGTAGCGGTTTTGTGTATGCCATGTCGGTGGCGGACAATTTTATCAAGTCAGGTGCCCACACCAATGTGCTGGTGGTTGGTGCCGAAATTTTTTCCCGGATTCTCGATTTTCATGACCGCACCACCTGTGTGCTGTTTGGTGATGGGGCGGGTGCGGTGGTCTTGACTGCTGCCGACCAGCCAGGTGTTCTTGCGACCCGGCTTCATGCCGATGGTAATTATACCCATGTGCTGAATTTGGGCGGCCAATTACAAAATGGGGTGCTGGCTGGCAATGCGTATTTGTATATGGATGGCCCGGCCGTCTTCAAACTGGCAGTCAGTTCGCTGGAAAAAGTGGCGTATGAAGTGTTGGGCGCGGCCAATATGCTGGCATCTCAGCTCGATTGGCTGATTCCGCATCAGGCCAATATCCGCATCATGCACAGCATGACCAAAAAACTGGGTTTGCCGCTGGAAAAAATGGTGGTCACGGTGGATCAGCATGGTAATACCTCGGCAGCATCGATACCTCTGGCACTGGATCTTGCGGTGCGTGATGGTCGCATCCGTTCCGGCCATCATATCCTGATGGAAGGCGTGGGTGGCGGGTTTAGCTGGGGTGCGGTGCTGGCGCGCATGTAGGGATGGCTTGCCGGATTCATGGTTGCGCGCAATTTTCATAAAAAAGATCAACAGGAATGCGTATGTCAAAATTTGCCTTTGTTTTTCCAGGTCAGGGTTCGCAAGCGGTCGGCATGCTCGATGGTTTTGCTGCAAACCCGGTCGTTCAACAAACGCTGGAACAAGCTTCTGCGGTGCTCGGCATCGATATGGGGCAGTTAATTGCCCAAGGCCCCAAAGAAAGTCTCGACCTGACCACCAATACCCAACCCGTGATGTTGACGGCTGCCGTGGCATGCTGGCGCGCCTGGTGTGCTGCGGGTGGTGCCATGCCGGCTTTTGTTGCAGGCCATAGTCTGGGCGAATATTCGGCGCTGGTGGCGGCTGGGGTACTTGACTTTGCCGATGCGTTGCCACTGGTGCGCTTTCGTGCCCAGGTGATGCAGGAAGCGGTGCCGTTGGGCCAGGGTGGCATGGCGGTGGTGCTGGGTTTGAGTGATGATCAGGTGCGCGCCGTGTGCGTTGCGGCGCAACAGGAATTTGCCGGAGAAGTGGTGCAGGCGGTCAATTTTAATGCGCCCGAACAGGTGGTGATCGCTGGTAATAATGCGGTGCTGGAACGTGCTTGCGTGCTGGCCAAGGAGCAAGGTGCCAAGCGTGCCATGAAGTTGCCGGTGTCGGCCCCGTTCCATAGTTCGCTGTTGGAACCGGCTTCGCTACGTTTGCGCGAATATTTGCGCGACGTGCCTTTTTCGGCACCGACAATTCAGGTGATTAATAACGTCGATGTCAGTACGCTGGATCAGCCCGATGCGATTCGTGATGCGCTGGTGCGGCAGGCGTCGAGCGCGGTGCGCTGGGTAGAAACGGTACAATTTTTGGCGGCGCAGGGCGCAAGTCATGTTGTCGAATGTGGCCCGGGTAAAGTTCTGAGTGGCTTGACCAAGCGCATTGCGCCGACCGTGGTGCCGGATGCGTTTTATGATCAGGCCACGCTGGAACGGGTTTTGGCCGCGCTGCAGTGATGCGCCGACCCGGACAAATATCAATGTAACGATGGGGTGGATATGAATTTAAAGGATCAAGTTGCACTGGTAACCGGTGCATCGCGCGGTATCGGTCGTGCAATTGCCGAAGAGCTGGCGCGTCAGGGCGCGCGCGTGGTGGGAACCGCTACCAGCGAAGCTGGCGCAGCCGCCATTACTGATTATCTGGCGACCGCCGCGCAGCAAACGGGCGTTGCGGCTGGCATGGGTGTGGTTTTAAATGTCAATGATGTGGCGGCCTGCGCCAGTGTGGTTGAGCAAGTGCAAAAAACTTATGGCGGTTTGTCGATTTTGGTGAATAATGCGGGTATTACGCAAGATCAACTGGCACTGCGCATGAGTGATGAAGAATGGGATAACGTGATCTCGACCAACCTCAGTTCGGTTGGTCGTTTGTCGCGCGCGGTATTGCGTGGCATGGTCAAGGCGCGTTTCGGTCGTATCGTTAACATCACTTCGGTGGTGGCTTCGTCCGGTAATCCGGGGCAAATGAATTACGCTGCGGCCAAGGCCGGGGT
>JBDLSU010000240.1:0-2765 GCA_039799405.1 Pseudomonadota bacterium
GACCTGGCGCGTGAAAAGCTTTATGCATCTGGAAACCGAACTGATGGGCGCTTTGCGGGAGCGTTCGGAAACCGAAGCGATCAATGTGTTTGCGCGCAATCTGAAAGATTTGCTGCTGGCAGCTCCGGCTGGCCCGCGCGCTACCATGGGGCTGGATCCGGGTTTGCGTACCGGCGTGAAAGTGGCGGTGGTGGATGCTACCGGCAAGGTGGTCGATACCTGCGCGATTTATCCGCATGCACCGCGCAATGACTGGGATGGTTCGCTGCATGTGCTGGCGCAATTGGCGGCCAAGCATCAGGTTTCACTCATTTCCATCGGCAATGGCACTGCTTCGCGCGAGACCGATAAACTGGCGCAGGATTTGATCAAGATGCGGCCGGAATTGAAACTGACCAAAATCGTGGTGTCGGAAGCGGGTGCGTCGGTGTATTCGGCTTCGGAATTTGCTTCGCGTGAATTGCCGGAACTGGATGTATCGCTGCGCGGTGCCGTTTCGATTGCACGCCGATTGCAAGACCCGCTGGCAGAACTGGTGAAAATCGATCCGAAATCGATTGGCGTTGGTCAGTATCAGCATGATGTCGGGCAAACCCAGTTGGCGCGCTCGCTGGATGCAGTGGTGGAAGATTGCGTCAATGCGGTTGGCGTGGATGTAAATACCGCATCGCAGGCACTGCTGGCGCGGGTTTCCGGTTTGTCGGCCAGTGTGGCGACCAGCATTGTTAACTACCGCAATCAAAAAGGCGCTTTTGCTTCGCGTGCCGCGTTGAAGGCAGTACCGCGCTTGGGAGACAAGACCTTTGAACAGGCGGCTGGCTTTTTGCGCATCATGAATGGCGACAATCCGCTCGATGGCTCGGCAGTGCATCCGGAATCGTATCCGCTGGTGGAAAAGATTCTGGGCGATTTGCAAAGTCGTCAGCAAGGCATCAATTTGCGTTCGCTGATCGGACAAAGCACCTTGCTGAAAACCCTGAACCCGGCGCGCTATGCCGATGACCAGTTTGGTGTGCCGACTATCACAGATATTCTGAAAGAGCTGGAAAAGCCGGGGCGCGACCCGCGGCCGGAATTTACCACCGCCACCTTCAAGGACGGGGTGGAAGCAATCCGCGATCTGCGGCCGGACATGATTCTGGAAGGCGTGGTCACCAATGTGGCGGCGTTTGGTGCGTTTGTTGATATTGGCGTGCATCAGGACGGCCTGGTGCATATTTCGGCGCTGTCAAATACCTTTGTCAAAGATCCGCACAGCGTGGTGAAAGCCGGGCAGGTGGTGAAGGTGAAGGTGCTGGAAGTGGATGAAAAGCGCAAACGCATCGCACTCACCATGCGCTTGAGTGATAGCGCACCGGCAGCAGGGAGCGGCGACAACCCGGCGATCCGTTTGCAGGGCAAAAAGCCATCCAATGCCAACGCGGCGCGCATGAGTGCGCCGCCGCCGTCCGGTGGTAATGCCATGGCGGCGGCGTTTGCCAAGCTGAAGAGCTGATCATTTCCGGTCGAAACCAAAGGCCTTTGCCACCCGTTCCCGCGTTTTCTTATAAAATGCGGGATGGTTGATTTTATTGTTTTTTTTCGAGGTGATTATGAGCGACGTACAACAGTGGATTAAAGATACCGTAAGCCAAAATGAGGTGGTGTTATTCATGAAGGGCACGGCACAATTTCCACAGTGCGGGTTTTCTGGCCGTGCGGTGCAAATTCTGAAAGCGTGCGGCGTGGAAAATATGGCGACCGTGAATGTGCTGGACAATGCCGATGTGCGCCAGGGTATCAAGGACTATTCCAATTGGCCGACCATTCCGCAACTGTATATCAAGGGCGAATTTGTCGGTGGTTCGGACATCATGTCGGAAATGTATGAATCGGGCGAATTGAAGGCCATGCTCGGTGCCTGAATCCACTCAAGCAATTGCGGCAAATGGTGCGGGAGCCGTCGCTGCCCCCGCGCCTGCTCCCGCTCCCGCGCGCAAACGCCTGATCGTCGCCATCACTGGCGCAACTGGCGCAGTCTACGGCGTGCGACTGCTGCAATTTTTGCGCAGCAGCAATGCCATAGAAACCCATCTGATGATTTCCGAAGCCGGTTGTCTGAGTTTGCATCAGGAACTGGGCATGAAGCGGCGTGAGCTGGAAGCGCTGGCTGATCATAGTTATGCCATCAACGATGTGGGCGCGGCACCAGCCAGTGGCTCGTTCCAGTGCGAAGGCATGGTGGTGGCACCGTGCTCGATGAAAACCCTGGCGGCCATTGCGCATGGCTTGTCTGATAATTTGGTAACGCGGGCGGGCGATGTGGTGCTCAAGGAGCGCAGAAGACTGGTGTTGATGGTAAGGGAAGCACCGTTAAATCTGGCGCATTTGCGTAATATGACGGCCGTGACAGAGATGGGTGGGATTATTTATCCACCAGTACCGGCGTTTTACCAACATCCACAAAATATTGAGCAGATGATAGACCATACCCTCGGTCGGGTACTGGATTTATTTGGCTTGCCACAAGAGCTGGCACCGCCCTGGCTTGGCATGCTGGGGAAATCAAACTGACTTCGGCATGGGGTCAAGCGTTATTGGGTTTTTCCGGGTATTGCTGGGGCTTACTTGCTTCAGGCCAATTTATCAAATAAACTGAAGGTGGCCTGGCGCATTTCTTTTTCGGCTTCGATGGTGCGTCGGTCGAGATTTCGTTTGCGCATCACCTGAGCGTGTTTCTCTGCTGACATTGGCGGGGCGGTCATCAAGACTTTAAGTTGAGCCTG
>JBDLSU010000241.1:0-3684 GCA_039799405.1 Pseudomonadota bacterium
AGCAGAGGGGCGACCGTAGTTGCGGCGGTATTGCAGGCCAAAGTGCATGCTCTGGACTTTGGCAAATGCCGCACACAGCTTAAAGGCGACAGCAAAG
Organism: Pseudomonadota bacterium; assembly: GCA_039799405.1. Lineage (GTDB taxonomy): Bacteria > Pseudomonadota > Gammaproteobacteria > Burkholderiales > Burkholderiaceae_D > CAMBDR01. The sequence continues at coordinate 98 of JBDLSU010000241.1, forward strand.
CATGAATTGTACAGGATGGATTTCGTTTGGCAACCTTTTTATTGCCTCGTGGCATGTTATTTTTAACTTGCGTCAAGTATGCACGGCCTGAGCGCTTAGTTTGTCGGTAGCACCAGCGTGACCACCACGCCGCCGCTGGTGCGGTTTTGCAGCATGATGCGGCCGCCATGGGCTTCGATAATCTCACGCGCCAGCGCCAGCCCCAGCCCGGTGCCGCTGCGTTTGGTGGAATAAAACGGCACCAGCGCATTCGCCATCACCGCATCATTCATGCCGCTGCCCGCATCCGAGACTTCGATGCGCAGCGCCCCCGGCAGTTGGCGCAGGCTCAGGCACACTTGTTCCGGCGGCGAGCCGGATTCATGCGCGTTTTTCAGCAGGTTAAGCAGCGCTTGTTCCATTTGTGCGATGTCGAAACTGGCCAGCGCATCCGGCACCGTCCCTTGCACCGTGAAGCCAACTTGCGCTTGCAGCCGTTCGATAAAGGGTTGCCAGTGGCAGGGTTCCAGCCGTGGCGCGGGCAGCTTGGCGAAGCGCGCATAGCCCTGGATAAAGCTTTCCAGATGGCGGGTGCGTTCTTCAATGGTGTGCAAAATCTGTGGTAGCCGTTCCAGCTTGCCACGCTTGACCAGTTCTGCCGCCGAATTGGCCAGCGAGGCCACCGGGGCCAGCGAATTATTCAGTTCGTGGCTGATGACGCGGATGACTTTTTTCCAGGTTTGTACCTCTTGCCGTCGCAATTCGGTGGTCAGGTGGCGCAGCAATAGCAACTGGTGACGCCGTCCGTTCAGAGTAAAGCTGCGCCGCGCCAGGTGGTAGATTTCATCGGCGTCGAGCAAATCGGCATCGATGCGGCCGGGTTGGCTGGCTTGCTGATGGCGCGGCTCACTGCCGTCATGATTGTCGCGCTTATCACTGCCATTACCGCCGCCATTACCACCGCCATTACCACCGCCATTACCGTCGCCATGAGCACCGCTGCCGACACTGAACAAGCCATCGCCGCCTTTACCTAACGCATCCACCAGTGCTGGCGCCAGATGCTGCAGCAGCGCGGGCAGTGTCAGCCCTTCCAGCTTGCGGCCCTGATTGAGCAATTGGCGTGCTGCGATGTTGGCGAAAATAATCGGCCCATCGTCCGGCAGCAGCACCATTGCCACCGGGGTATTTTGCAGCATGGTATCGAGCAACAGTTCGCGCTGTACCAGATCCAGCCTTTGCTGGCGCAATACTTCACCTAACTGGTTGTGCGCTTGCACCAGTTCGCTCAACTCGTCCTGATGCGGCCAATAAAAGCCACCGGAAAAATCGCCATCGCGATAGCTGAGTACCGCGCCGCTCAGGGCGTGGTACAGCGCCTGTACCGGTTGCAGCAGTTGATGTACGCTAGAGAGCAGCATGATCAGCGTCAAGCCAAACACCATGCAACCAATCAAGAGCGCATGGCCGGGCCACCAATGTTGCAAGCCCAGTGCCAGCGCCAACCCCAGCGCCAGCACTACTGCGCAGGCGGCGCTCAGGCGCGTTGCCAGTGACAGCCGCAGCTTGACCGGGCTCATCGCGCAATACCCAGCCGGTCCATGCGGCGGTATAGCGCCTGGCGGCTGATGCCCAGTTCTTGCGCGGCCTGCGCAATCACGCCCTGGCAGCGCTGCAAAGCTTGTTCGATGCTGGCCCGATCCAGTTCCGCCTCGCCCGCGCTATCGCTGGCGTCACTGCTGCTGTTGTTGTTGCTGCCGACGCTGCTACTGCCGCTGCCGCTTTTTGCGCTGACGCTGGCCGCAGGCAAGCCCAAATCCTGGGCCTGAATCTCGTCGCTGGCCGCCAACAGTGAAGCGCGCTGCATCACGTTTTTCAGTTCGCGCACATTGCCCGGCCAGGCATGGCGCAGCAGCGCAGCCTGGGCGCTGGCCTGCAGGCGCTTGCCGGGGGCCAGAAAATGCTGCGCCAGCGGCAAAATGTCAAGCGGACGTGCGGCCAGCGCGGGCAGCGCCAGTTCGATCAAATTCAGGCGGTAATACAAATCTTCGCGAAAGCTGCCTGCGGCAATCATGGCGGGCAAATCGGCATTGGTGGCGCTGATCACCCGCACTTTTACCTGGCGTTCACGGTTGGAGCCAATGCGCTCGAAGCGGCCACTCTCCAGCACGCGCAGCAACTTCATTTGTCCGGCCAGCGGCAGGTTGCCAATTTCATCCAGAAACAGGGTGCCGCCATCGGCGGCGGCAAACTTGCCTTCGCGCGATTTGGTGGCCCCGGTATAGGCCCCGGCTTCGGCCCCGAATAATTCGGCTTCGATCAATTCTGACGGCAGCGCACCACAGTTCAAAATCACAAATGGCCCGTCTTTCACGCTGGAATTGGCCTGGATGATTTCGGCAATGCGCTCCTTGCCCGCGCCATTGGGGCCGGTAATCAAGACCGGCACATCGGCGCGCGCTACCTGACAAGCCATATTCAAGACGCGTTCGGTGGCACTGTCTTGCCAGATCAGGCCGCGCAAATCATACTTGGCCTCCAGCGCGCGCTGCTGCTGGCGTTCGCGCTTGACGCGTTGCATCAGGGCGCGATTGGCTTGCCCCAGTTCCAGCAAATTGCGCACTGTGGTCAGCAGGCGCTGATCATCCCAGGGTTTGGCCAGATAATCGGCCGCCCCGGCTTTGATCAAATCGACTGCAGCATCCAGATGGGTCCAGGCGGTGAGCAAAATTACTGGCAGATCGGGGTAGCGCTGGCGCAGGGTCTGAAACAATTCCACCCCTTCTGCGCCGGAGGTGGTGTCGGCGCTGAAGTTCATGTCCTGAATCACCAGATCAAAACCGGATTGCGCCAGCAGCGCCAGACCCGCTTGCGGGCTGCTGGCGCTGGCGCTGTCGATGTCATGCAGCGACAACAGCACTTCCAGCGCCAGCGCTACTTGCGGGTTATCGTCAATAATCAATACAGTCGGCATGGTCTCAAGCTGGTTAGTCATACGAATAAAACGCGGCGAATAAAGCGTGTAATAAAGCCGGTAGCAAAGCAGGCAGTATAGCCCAGCGCAGCCGCTTCATACGCTGCGGGTAGCCAGTGCGGGTACAATCCGTGCCGCGCGCAAAGCCGGGCCGAGTGCCGCCACCATGCCCAGCAGCAAGAACAAGGCGCTGGCCGCCAGCAACATCGGCAGCGGCAGGCTGCTCAACGCCAGTTGCCGCACCAGAATCTGGTTCAGCCCCAGCGTCAGCACCAGGCCGATGCTCACCCCCAGGCTGGTGATCAGAATATTTTCACTGATAAAGTAGCGCACAATGTCGATCTGTCTGGCCCCCAGCGCGCGGCGGATGCCAATTTGCTTGCGTCGCTGTGCCACCCACAGGCTGCTCATGCCGACGATGCCGCTGGCGGTAACCAGCAGCAGGAGCGCGCTGACGGTCAGCAACATGGTTGCCAGCGCCTTGTCGCTGGCATAGCGTTTTTCCCGGTCTTGCGTGGCACTGGATTGGTTGATCACCAATGGTTCTTGCGCCACCTTGTGCAACACGTTTGCGGCTTCGCGCATCACCCGGTCGAGTTGTCCGGCTTCGGTGCGGATGATATAAAACGGCTGA
>JBDLSU010000242.1:0-5687 GCA_039799405.1 Pseudomonadota bacterium
CCATCATGCATGGAACCAGAAGGCCCAAATTTCACAGCAACAGGAAGAATCAAAGGCAAGTTACCCATAACATGGTAACTACGGGGGAATTTATGACAGACACATTATTTCGAGGTGCCAAGTCAGGCAAGCCGATACGACACACTGCAAATCTACCAGACAAATAAATTCCATCGCTTTTCTTAATAGCTCGCGTATCATATCAGCTAGCTTGAACCTTGGAAATGACTTTTTTGTTTGACTGACAGCAATATTGCAAAAATTGATTTCATTGCTTAAGCGCAACGCGAATTATTCTTTACATTTGCAATTGTTTTACGTGGAAAGAGGAGGGATTTTGTTAAATAAAACAGTCAGCATTTAACTTAATGGCATGAGCACCCGGCAAAAATGGGCTTACACATTGTTACAACAAAAAAGGCGACCAGCCAGTTAGCAGTCGCCTCAAGCAGGGGTGAGCAGGCTGCACCTTCGCCAGCCTGCCCGGAATTTATTTCAAACCAGCAATGTAGTCAGCCAGTGCGTCAATTTCTTTTTCCGACAGGTTTTTGGCAATACTTTGCATTTGGGCGCTGTTCTTGCGGGCATCGCTACGGAAGGCTGTCAATTGCGCTTTGGTGTAGTCCTGGTGCTGACCGGCCAGACGCGGGAACTGGGCGGGAATCCCGGCACCGTTGGGGCTATGGCAACCTGCACAGGCCGGGATGCGTTTTTCGGCGATACCGCCACGGAAGATCTTTTTGCCCATTGCCGCCAGATCGGGGGCTTTGGCTGTGCCTTGCTTGGGGGCTTGCAGCGACAAATAGGCTGCCATATTACGGATTTCTTCTGGCTTGAGCGCCTTGGAGTAGGCGCTCATGATGGCCTGATTGCGCTCCGGGGTGGTGAAATCATGCAGTTGCTTGGCCAGATAAGCTTCCATTTGGCCTGCCAGCTTGGGATTGGCACTGATGGTGGAGTTACCACCGGCACCATGACAGGAATTGCAAGCCGGAATGCCGCGCGCCGCATCGCCAGTGGAATACAACGCCTCACCCTTGGCTGCATCGGGTTTGGCCATGGCTTCCGGCGCAGGGGCCGACGCGAAGGCGAAACCGGAAACGGCCATGGCCGCGAGCAATAAGGACTTGATACATGGTAGGAACGCACGATTCATTCAAACACCCTGGGACTTGAAATTATTAATATTCAGAAAAAGCACGGGGCTTTTTTTCTTTGCGCTGGTTTTTAACTGCGCGTGTCATAACCCGTTATTGTACAATAGCTTGCCCGAACTTTTCCGCACTTCTCTCTTCAATTACGTCATTTTCTGATCGAATCCATGTCCAAACTCTGGCAAGCCCGTTTTTTTACGACAGTCAACCACCTGCGCGACTTGCCAAAGACGCAAGTTCCCGAAGTCGCCTTCGCTGGCCGCTCGAATGCAGGCAAATCCACCGCTATCAATATCCTGTGCAATCAAAAAGGTCTGGCCTTTGCATCCAAGACCCCGGGCCGCACCCAGCATATCAATTTTTTCTCGGTGGGTGGTGCGCATGTGGCGCAACATCGCAAAGATCCGACCCGGGTGGATGAAATTGAGGCGCTGCTGGTGGATTTGCCCGGCTATGGTTACGCCGAAGTATCGGGCGGGGCCAAATGGCACTGGCAGGAACTGCTGGGCGACTATGTGCAACAACGGGCGCAACTGGCAGGCTTGATTTTGATCATGGATGCACGCCGTCCGTTTACCGAGCTGGACGTACAAATGCTGGAATGGTTTGCCCCGACTGGCAAACCGATTCATTGCATCTTGTCCAAAGCCGATAAACTCAACCGTAATGATTCGACCCAGGCGTTACGTCAGGCGCAAACCATTTTGTCGAGTTATGTGGATGAAGCGGGTCAGCCGCTGGCGTTTTCGGTGCAACTGTTTTCCGCCTTGAAGCGGATCGGAATTGACGAAGCGAATGAAAAAATCCTGCAATTTACCGGAATGAATGCGCAAAAAAATACCCCGCCAACTGAAGCGGGGTAATGAAATGAGTATCATCCAGGGATACATACCCGCCGAGGAGAGAGAAGCGGGCAGAGAGCAAAGCTCACATGCTAGCTCAGACGCCCTGGTTTGAAGAAAGTTCCCCCGGTTCATTATTTTTTTGAGGTTTTCTTATGTCTCACTTTGCCCAATTTCCCGCATTACGTTTGCGCCGCATGCGCAAAGACCCGTTCTCGCGCGCCATGATGCGCGAGAACAGCATCAGCGCTGCTGACCTGATTTACCCGGTATTTGTGGTCGATGGCAGCAATCAACGCCAGCCAGTGGCATCGATGCCGGGCGTGGAACGGGTATCGCTGGATAATTTGCTGGCAGTGGCAGAAGATTGCGTGCAACTTGGCATTCCGGCCATGGCGATTTTCCCGGTGATTGAATCGCACCTGAAGACGCCGGATGGCCAGGAAGCGCTGAATCAGGATGGCTTGGTGCCACGGGTAGTGCGCGAACTGAAAAGCCGCTTTCCGGAGCTGGGCCTGATTACCGACGTGGCGCTCGACCCCTATACCAGTCATGGTCAGGATGGCTTGATTGATGCCAGCGGTTATGTGTTGAACGATGAAACGACGCTGATGCTGGTGCAACAGGCGCTGACCCAGGCCGAAGCCGGCGTCGATATCGTGGCACCGTCCGACATGATGGATGGCCGCATCGGCAAGATTCGCGAAGCACTGGAAGCGCAAGGTTATATTCATACCCGCATCATGGCCTATTCCGCCAAATATGCCTCGGCGTATTATGGCCCGTTCCGCGACGCGGTAGGCTCGGCTGGCAACCTGGGCAAAAGCAATAAAAACAATTACCAGATGGATCCGGGCAATAGCGACGAAGCCCTGCACGAAGTGGCACTGGACATTCAGGAAGGTGCGGATATGGTGATGGTAAAACCGGGCATGCCGTATCTGGATGTGATCCGCCGGGTGAAAGACACGTTTGCGGTGCCAACCTTTGCCTACCAGGTCAGCGGCGAATATGCGATGTTGAAAGCCGCTGCTGCCCATGGCTGGCTCGACCACGACAAAACCATGATGGAAGCGATGATGTCCTTCAAGCGCGCTGGTGCTAACGGGGTACTGACCTATTTTGCGCGCGATATTGCACGCTTGTTGCAAAGCGGGACAGGAAAATAATCCCGCCCCGCTTTAAGTTGTTAGCACTGGTTCAGAGCAATTTCACAGCGATCCATGGCTGTTTCATAGCAACTGTGTGGCTGCCAATGAAGCGAGGAATTTTTCGCTATTTTGGTAGCCAATCACGCGCCGCCCCTGCACCTCTGCGCCCTGTTTGTCGAAAAAGATAATGCCGGGCGGCCCAAACAAGCCGAAACGCTTCAGCAAAGCTTTGTCCTCGGCCGTATTTTCGGTTACATCTACTTGCAATAACAGCATTTTATCCAGCTTGGCCTTGACCGCTTTTTCGGTAAAGGTCAGCTTTTCCATTTCCTTACACGAGACACACCAGTCGGCGTAAAAATCCAGCATGACCGGACGGCCCTGGGTTTGTGCCAGGATGCTATCGAGTTCGGCGACCGATTTCACGCGCTGGAATTTGGTATGGCTTGCTACTTCGCCAACCCCTTCTTCTCCGGACAGATTGCCATTTCGCACAACTTCGCTACGCATATGCGCCAAAGGTGCCAGTGGGTCTTTGCCGCCAGTTGCAGCGCCAACGAGTTGCAAGGCACCAAGAATTGAAAAGACCATGCCAAAACCCTTGGACATCCAATGCCCATCATTTGACCAAATCAGATAAGCACCATAACCGAGCAAAAGGATGGCCCAAGCCACTACTTGAATACCTCCGGGGAAAACCGGCGCAACCAACCAAAGGGCCGTAGCCAGTAAAATTACGCCAAAGAACCGTGTAACTTTTTCCATCCATGCTCCTGCCCTGGGCAACAAATACCCTGCTGATGCCCCGATCAGCAACAACGGCACGCCCATTCCCCATCCCAATGCGAACAATGCTGAACCGCCCAAAATCACATCACGGGTTTGCATAATGAAACCTAAAGCGCCTGCCAAGCCAGGGGCAACACAAGGCCCAACAATCAATGCGGAAACGGCCCCCATAATAAAAACACCGAACAACTTTCCCCGCCCTTTTTCCGATGCTGCGGATAACTTTGACTGAATCCCAGCAGGAATCTGAATTTGATAGAAGCCAAACATGGAAAAAGATAGTGCGACCATCAACAAGCCGACGGTACCAAGCACTGCGGGCTTTTGAAGCTCGGCCGCCAATCCCTCGCCAGCCAAACCTGCCGCAACGCCAAGTACGGTATATACCAGAGTCATGCCCAGTACATAAGCAAATGAAAGCAGCATGCTTCGGGTACGTGTAATCTTCGCGCCTTCACCAACAATAATTGAAAGGAGGATAGGCACCATTGGAAAAACGCAGGGCGTGAACGACAGCAATAAGCCGAGTCCGAAGAAAATCGGCAAAATAACAATCAATTTTCCACTTTTAAAGCTGGCTGCAATTTGCCCGGCCTCGTCATCCGCATTTGGCGCAGCCACATCTTTCGGTCCATTTGAAGCGACTGAGTTGGTTGGATTTAACGGTGGGGGAACACTGCTAGAGCTTGCGAGCGACGGCGGGCTACTTACCGCATACACGGTTGCCGCGCCCGCAGGCGCAACACTGGCGCTGGCACTATTTGCGGGCAGTGAAGCACTAGCAGAGACTGGTGAATTGCTGGCCATCGCGCTGGCACTGCTGCTTGCAGCACTGGTGGAGCTGCCAGCGGCATTGGTCTTGGGGGCGGTAGGCGATTCGGGTTTGCCATTTTGCGCAGTCGCCTTCACCTCTTGCTTGGTGTCAGGTTTTGTCTCGGTTTTACCGGCACCAGCGGAGGATTTGGGATCCGCTTTGGACGGGATCAGCTTGGCTTCCGCATCCAGCGGCGGATAGCACAAGCCAGCATCGGCACAACCCTGGCCTGTTGATATGATGGTGAATTCGCCGCTGGCTTCGACCGGAATCTCAATCGTCACTTTTTTGCGGTAGGTTTCTACCTCTTTTTGAAAGGTTTCATCGAACTTGATTTTACCCGGCGGGATTTTGGCTTCCCCCAATTTGGCACCAGTCGCCTTGAACTTGAAGCGCTCTTTGTACATGTAATAGCCATCGGCAATGGTATAAGTGACCGCGACGGTATTGCTATTGAGCATTTTGACAGAAAACAGGAATGCCTTTTCTGGCTCCAGATAGTCCTGAGCTTGTGCCAGGCCAGAGAAAAGTGTCAGCCACAGGCTTAGCAAGGCGACGGCAGCGTGCAAAATTCGGGTGAGGCTGGACATGGACTTCCTTTTTCAACAAGTTCGGGTACTTGGACGGTTTTTCTGCCCCAGGGTTGCAATTGGTTTGCAATCGTGTCACAAGCAATTGGCAAAGGCGCACCGATTGGCTTGGCAATAGGCCAGATATTTTAACGGTGCGCGCCAACCAATTCAAGCCTCAGCAAAAACAAAAGCCAGGCAATTAACCTGGCTTTGCAATTCCGAACCGAATAATAAGCAATTATGCTGATTTTAATGCTTACTCTTCAACCACTTCAACGGCTTCAGTGGTTTCTGGGCGATCCAGCAATTCAACATAAGCCATCGGTGCATTGTCACCTACACGGAAACCCATTTTCAGGATACGC
>JBDLSU010000243.1:0-4404 GCA_039799405.1 Pseudomonadota bacterium
CAGACCTCGATGTTGTTCCGATGCATCGGCCCGGCGGGTGCCAAAAAAAATCACAAAAAAACTCAGGGCCATCGCGATCCAGAAAGTTGGATCAAGCCAGAAACTGATCACACCCTGGTCCGGACGCAGATCGGGGTAGCGGGTAATCAAGGCCAGCGTGTCGGATACCGAGCGCAATTGCAGTGCAATGTAGGGCACCAGACTGAGCAAGGCGACAAACGCTGCCAGCGCTGCCAGCGCTGCGCTTTTGCCATAACGTGCCGACAGCAGGTCTGAAATGGAGGTGATGCGCTGGATCTGGCAGATACGGGTCAGCTTGCGCAAAAACGGCTGGGCAAACAAAAACACTGCAATCGGCCCGACATAGACCGCGAAAAAAGCGATCCCGGCTTCCGAAGCGCGACCAATGCTGCCGTAATAAGTCCAACTGGTGCAATAGACGGTCAGGGACAAACCATACATCAACGGGCCAGGCAACCAGCCCGGGCGACGCTCAACCCAAAGCGCCACCTGGAAAATCAGGTAGAAATAGACGATGATCGCAACGCCGATTACCCACAACGACATAACCTGCTCCTCACCTTACTGCTGTTTCACTCCGGTTTGCGCAACCAGCGCAACTTTGGGGCTGGTCCATTCCGGCGGCATCCATAAAAAGCGCAGGTCGCGATAACGCCAAATATCTTGCCCCATCGCAATCCACTCATGAAAACTCAGACGCAGGGGATTGTGGCTGCGGATTTGATGCACAATGCCATAGTGTGGCGTGGCCTGTTCCGGCGCAAAGCTGCCAAACAGGCGATCCCAGATGATCAGAATGCCGCCATAATTGCGATCAATATATTCGGGATTTTTGCCGTGATGCACCCGGTGATGCGAAGGCGTATTGAATATGGCTTCCAGCCAGCCGAGCTTGCCAATGATTTCGGTATGCACAAAAAACTGATAAGCCAGACTGATGCCCACCATCAAAATCACCCAGTCCGGCCCAAACCCGAGCCAGGCCAGGGGCAACCAGAACAACCACATGCCGGACAAAGGATAAGTTACGCTCTGGCGCAGGGCGGTAGACAAATTCAGCCGCTCACTTGAATGATGCACCACATGCGAACACCACATCCAGCGGATGCGGTGATGGGCACGATGAAACAAGTAATACAGAAAATCCTGCAACAGAAACAGCAAAATCAGGCTCCACCCGTTGTCCGGCACCGCTTTCAAGCCATGCTGGTAAACCCAGGTATACGCGGTTTTGACGAACAGCAAATTAAATGCCAGATCAGAAGCCTGATGCATCAGCGCCAAAGCGGCATTCGACATCACATCAGTCCATTGGTATTTATCCCCCCCGCGCCGCCACCAATACCACGCCTCCCACGCGATACTGAGCAAAAACAACGGTGCCAGCGCCAGTAAAAACCAGTCCGGATCGAACGCCAAGGTCGCCATGCTGCATCCCTTCAGATGAATTGGATATTGCCAGCCTGCACCATGCAACAGGGATGGGCCGACACAATATCGAACCATCATACGCCAGAAAAACCGCAAAAGAACGGCGTGACCAGCAAATACAGCAACTTGTCGTTATTGCCCGATTCAAACCTGCAACGCTATGTCGTCTTGATAAATTTTTCCTGATTACAATACATTCTGCACATAAAAAATCAGGCTTGAGGCAGGTGCGTTTGTATGGAAAAGCCTGATCCCGACAGTTAGCAACCATTCAGTCCGCAGTCACTCCGGTGCCTTGGCCGCAGATCGGGCGGCAATCCGGGCGCGCAGCAAGGGCCACAACAAATTCAGCGCCAGCCCACTCAACACCAGCGCCCCGGCCAATAACTTCCAGCCCGGCAGCACTTCGCCCAACAACAGGGCCGAAGCGGCCATGCCAAACACCGGCACCAGCAGCGCCATCGGCGAAATGGTTGCAGCCGGATGGCGCGCCAATAACCAGCCCCAGGCGGCATAACCAAACAGGGTATTGCCCCAGGCTTGCCAACCCACTGCCAGCCAGGTCGTCATACTGGCCTGGTGCAGACTATGGCGAATGGCGTCCCAGCCTTCAAACCAGAGCGACAGCAACAACAGCACCGGGGCGGCAATGCTGCTCGACCACACCACATAGGCCAGCATATTCACGCCACCGGCGCGCTTGGCGGTGATGTTGCCACCAGCCCAGGACAGTGCCGCCGTCAACACCATCACCAAACCCAACACCGTGGTGCTGCCATCGGTATGGCGCGCAATCACCAACATGCCGCCAATGGCCAGCAACAGCGCCAGCCACTGAAACCTCTGCATGCGCTCGCGCTGCAGCCACATCGCAATGCCGATCGTGAAAAATACCTGGGTCTGGATCACCAGCGACGCCAGCCCCGGTGAAATATGCCCGTGCATAGCCAGATACAACAAACCAAACTGGCCGACCCCGATCAACAGCGCATAGAGCACCAGATTGCCCCAAGGCACCTTGGGGCGTGGCAAAAACAACATCGCCGGTACAAATGCCAGCGCAAAGCGCAAAGCGGCAAACAGCAAGGGTGGCAAATGCCCGAGCGCCAGTTTAATCACCACAAAATTGGTGCCCCAGACCGACACCACGGCCAAAGCCAACAGAAAATGACGCAAAGGAAGCGTAGCAGGCATGAACAAGCTTTCGACGTGCTGCGGTAAAAGATGTGCCATGATAGCGGAAATGCCTTACCAGCGGTTTTGTCCGCGCCGAACAGGCCCACCATTGGCCGATTCTCAGGTAGAGTGCAAAAGAATCGGCCATGCGGCCGCCAATTTGATCAAGAAAGCATTATGAGCACGCTGTTTTTTATTTTCGCCGCCCTGGTTCTGGTGGCACTGAATGGTTTTTTTGTTGCGGCCGAATTTTCACTGGTCAAATTACGCCAGACCCGGGTGCGCGCCATCGTCAAAACCCATGGCTTTGCCGGGCGCATTCTGGGCAAAGTGCATGGCTCGCTGGATGCGTATTTATCAGCCTGCCAACTGGGCATTACCCTGGCCTCGCTCGGGCTGGGCTGGATCGGTGAACCGGCCTTTTCCAGACTGCTCGCCCCCTTGTTTACCGCCATCGGTGGCATTCCGGCAAATATCAGCCATGCCATCAGCTTTGCCTTTGCCTTTCTGGTCATTTCGTTTTTGCATATTGTGGTGGGCGAGCTGGCCCCGAAATCGATGGCCATCCGCACCCCCGAGCGTATTGGTTTATGGTGCGCGGTACCTTTGTATGGCTTTTACTGGGCCATGTACCCGGTGATCTGGCTGCTCAATGGCAGCGCCAACCGGGTCTTGCGTCTGTTTGGGCTCGACAGCGGCCACGCCCATGACGCCCATTATTCGACCGAAGAAATGAAAATCATCTTGCGCAGCAGCCGCCCGGCTGGCGGCAAGCAAGTCAATGAATGGCATATGATGGCGCAATCGCTCGACTTTGCCGAACTGGAAGTATCAGATCTCATGCGCCCGATGCACGAACTGGTGGCGCTGTCCGAGAGCGATACGCTGGCGCACAATCTGGAACGCATCCGCAGCAGCCGCTTCAGCCGCTACCCGTATTTCAATCAGGATCAAACCAAAGTGCTGGGCATGATTCATTTAAAAGACTTGTTCCTGGCGCAACAGCAAGGCAAAACCATCAGCGACCTGAAAGACTACCTGCGCCCGATCCAGAACGTAGCCCCCCGCCTGCCCGCGCTGGAACTGTTCCGCCGCTTTCGCAAAGGCGCAGCCCACTTTGTGCTGGTCAGCGAAGCCAATCTGCCCGATCAACCCTTGCGCGGTTTTTTAACCCTGGACGACATGCAAAGCGCGCTGCTGGGCGAAATGCGCGATGAATTCCGCCAGGGCAATAACGACTGGGTAGTACTGGACGACGGCACCCTGATCGGCAAAGGCAGCTTGCCGATTTATACGCTGGAACGGGCGCTGGGCATGGATATTGAAAATGAAGAAGCCAATCTGGAAAATGTCGATTCCATCGGCGGCCTGATCATGGCCAAGCTGGGGGAAATTCCGCAGGAAAAGCAAAAGGTTGATTTTGCCGGGTTTTCGGTGGTAGTGAAAAAGATGAACGGGCCACGTATTGTGATGGTGCGGGTGTACCCCAACGCGATGGAAGACGAAACCGGATAACCCGCCCGGGTTGCTGTGAAATTGGCAGCGGCATTGGCGCCAAAAAGCCTGACGCGGCCCTCCCCCCCAATATCCACGATGCATTCATCCGACCAAACAAAATCAGACCAGGCATGACATTACACCACCCCGAGCTGACCCAGGCAGCCTTAAACATCCTGCGCAATGGCGATAATTTTCAGTGGTATATCATCCCGCTGCTGGCGCTGGTGATGTACATCTACTACAGCGAAATCGCCGCCAAAAACTGGCGCGGCATTG